>NZ_JBHYPE010000055.1:0-44966 GCF_042746015.1 Streptomyces sp. NPDC058773 | reverse complement strand
GGCGGGCCGGTTCTGTTGTTTATAACCCACCGCCCGCGTTTATTGCTGGGGCTGCGCGGCCCCTACAGGTTGGGGGCCCCACTTACCCCCCCGCGCGGTTTGGCCTATAACCCCGCAAACCCGGCCGGGCTGTTGACGGCGCGATGGATGCGGCCGACTACGCCCCCCGCAACAATCGGAACCGGATTCCACCACCAAGTAATTCGGACGGACTCCGGGCGTCGTCCTCACGCATTCCGGGTTTCCTGCCGCTCATGGCGCATCCGCCGACGATGACCGTCGCCCGTATCGATGACGGGAGTTGCGGCTGCCCAATGCGCTCGGCCACCACGTCCCTACGCAACGGGGATGCGGCGGCCGTTCCGGCTCACGGGAAGACTCATCGCGGGGCCGCTCTCCCCGGCGACACGCGTATTGCGTGTATACCCCCGTTGAATTCCATGGGGTCACCACGTAAGCGGCGGTGACAACGGTCACGGAGAAATGGGGCGGACGGTTCGCGCTCAGGCCGTGGCGGTTGCGTCACGGCCTGAGCGGCCGCCCTGCGAGGCGTCCTGGCGGGAGATGACCGCCGTCACGGTTTTGCCTGCCTGCTTGCTGTGGACCTCGACGGATTCCGCGAGGCGGCAGACCATCGACCAGCCGAAGCCGCCGCCCTCTCCGGTCACGTCGGGGGTGCGGGGACGCGGCAGTGCGGAGCTGGAGTCGCCCACGATGACCAGGACCGACTGCGGGTCGGCCGTCAGCTGCAAGGTGCAGACCTGGCCTCCGGCATGACGTACGGCGTTGGTGACCAGTTCGGAGACGACCAGGATCACCGCGTCCCTGGTGTCCTTTTCCAGAGCGGGCTCCAGGCGTTCCAGGAACGTGGCAGCCAGGTGCCGGGCGGGCCCGACCACTTCGGAATAGCAGTTCAGTTGAAGCTCCAGCACCGGCAACGCCGTGACCGTGCGCGGAGCCTCGGCGGTGCTCATGATAAAGCTCACCTCGTATCGCGTCGACTTGCCTTCAGGCCGGAAAGCGTGCCCCCTTCCCGAGGTATCAACCACACATTTCCGAGTTCGGACGAAAATATTTGCCGTTCCGCAACATCGGAATGATCGAACCCCGGCCTGCCCAATGCACCACGGGCAAGCCGACTGCCGCGGAACGGTTCGCCGGGACAGAAGCCGGACGGTGAGCCCGATGACCGGGTCGCCCATCGGGCTCACCGTCCGATTCCGGCACCGAAAACGATCAGTGCAGCAGCACCAGAAGAGGGGGAACCACAGTTGTCATCCTCCGGACATTCGCGTGCCCGTATCTGCCACGAGCAATCGGAAATAACCGCCGGTTTGCCGCACGATCCGATGGGTAAAAGGGGTTGCACCCCTTGCGCCGTACGGCAGGACGAAAGACCGGTCCGCCCTGCAACAGGCTGAAGGACGGCAGCCCCACCGGCCGCACCCCGAGCCCGGGGGTCTCCCCTTCCGCCCCCTGCGCAGCCGCGCCCCGCTCCGCCACCTCACTCCTGTCGGCGCACACCAAAGAGCCGCAAAGCTGCATAGACCGCCACAGACGCCAGGAATGCCACGTAGCACGCCAGGTCCGCGCCATACGGAGTCGCCGCGACCGGGCCGACGAAGAGTGCGGTGTCCGCGGTGTGCGTCCAGAGGACGAGCGGGAAGCCGAGCCCGCCCCGTGCCGGCGGCCTCAGCCCAAGGCCCGGTCGAGGTTGAACGCCGCGCTGATGAGCGCCAGGTGGGTGAAGGCCTGGGGGAAATTTCCGGTCTGTTCGCCGGTGCGGCCGATTTCCTCGGCGTACAGGCCGAGGTGATTTCCGTAGGTCAGCATCTTCTCGAAGGCGAGCCGGGCCTCGTCCACCCGGCCGGCCCGGGACAGCGCCTCGACATACCAGAACGAGCAGATCGAGAAGGTGCCTTCCTCACCGCGCAGGCCGTCCGGGCTGCTGCGGGGGTCATAGCGGTAGACCAGGGAGTCGGACACCAGCTCCTCACCCAGGGCGTCCAGGGTGGAAAGCCATTTCGGGTCCGTCGGGGAGATGAACTTGGCCAGCGGCATCATCAGAACCGAGGCATCGAGCACATCATCGCCCTCGTGCTGAACGAATGCCTGCCGCTTTCCGGACCAGCCACGCTCCATGATCCGCCGGTAGATGGCGTCCCGGGCCGTTCCCCAGCGGATCATGTCCGCCGGCAGCCCCCGGTGAACGGCGATCCGCATCGCCCGTTCCAGCGCCACCCAGCACATCAGTTGCGAGTACAGGAAGTTCTGAGTCTTTCCCCGGGTCTCCCAAATACCTTCGTCCGGCTGGTCCCAGTTGTCACAGACCCAGTCCACGAGCTTGCCGACGGTGTCCCAATGATCGCTGGACAGCGGCTCACCCCATTTGTCGTACAGGTAGAGGGAATCGATGAGCGCCCCGTAGATGTCCAGTTGGAGCTGGTTGACGGCGCCATTGCCGATTCGGACGGGGCTCGATCCCAAGTGGCCCTCCCAGTGGAGGAGTTCCTCCTCGGGCAGTTCACTGCGGCCGTCGATGCCGTACATGATCTGCAGCGGACCGGCGGGGCATTCCGTGAGGCAGACGTTCTGGGACAGGAAGTGCACAAAGGCCTTGGCCTCGTCGGTGAACCCCAGCCTGAGCAACGCATAAATGCAGAACGCGGCGTCCCGCACCCACGCATAGCGATAGTCCCAATTCCGCTCGCTGCCGATCTGTTCGGGCAGGCTGGTCGTGGGAGCGGCCACGATGGCGCCGGTCGGGGCATAGGTGAGGAGCTTGAGGGTCAGGGCGGAGCGGTGCACCATTTCCCGCCAGCGGCCGCGATAACGGGAGTGCGACAACCAGTTACGCCAATACCGCACCGTGGCGCCGAACAGGTCTTCCGCCTCCATCAGCGGACAAGCCCGTGGCTCCACCCCGTTGCCGATCCGGTCGAGGGCGAACACCGCGGAACTGCCCTCGTCCAGCGTGAAGGTGCACCGGGCGTCCGGACCGTCGATCTCCACCGGAACACTGGACGACAACGCCAGCGAAAGCCCCGGGGAGTCGAACACCACCTGGCCCTCGCGGCAGCTCACGGCATGCACACTGCGCCCGTAATCGAAGCGCGGCGCCACCCGCGCGACGAACGGCAGCGATCCACGCACACAGATCACCCGCCGGATCAGCCGGTGCCGGTCCGCCTCACCGGAGTCGTCGACAATCGGCATGAAGTCCTGGACCTCGCCGACACCGTTGTCCGCGAAGAATCGCGTGATCAGGATGTTGGTGTCGGGAAAGTAGAACTGCTTCGTCCGGGCGGGCACATCGGCGGACAGCTCAAAAGCCCCACCGCGATCGGCGTCCAGGAGCGCCCCGAAGACACTGGGGGCGTCGAAGCGTGCGCAGCAATACCAGTCGATGGTGCCGTTCGTACCGACAAGCGCAGCGGTCCGCATATCGCCGATCATTCCGTGTTCGGCAATGGGCGTATAGCGGAGTGCGTCCGCCTTGCTGGGGCGGAGGCTCACACCGGCGGTCATAGGCCCTCCCCGGCATTGGGGAGCAGGTGCAGTGAATTCAGATTACCTCTCGCCCGAAGCGCACGGCGACCGATCGGCTTCGCGACGAAGCGGCGGAGCGGGGGCAGTGGGGGCGGAGGGGGCGATCACGCCAGTCGCCGCCCCCGCTCCCCACCTCATCCCCACAGTGAACCCTGTTTACTCACCGTGACGGAATACCTGGCTACGGGCGGCGACGTTCCCACGCGGAGATCATCGCTGGTACTGCTCCGGCCTGCCGCGGCCGTCACCTCCTCGCGGCTGGCATGGCCCGCTTGGGCGGCGGTCCCCGTGACTGTGCTGGCCGCCGTGGCCCTCGTCACCGAGCGCCGGCGCCGGCTGATCTCCACCGACCAGCACGCCAGTTGAAGCACTTCCCCGCCGACACGATGGCTCAGCCCCGTCGGGCACCGACTATCTACCGGGGAAGCCGACGCCGCGCCGGGTCTCCGCGAGGTGGAGGTCGATGTAGTTGGTGAGGCTCAGTGCGTCCTGAGGGCTGTCGGCCTGGAAGGTGATGCGGCGGAGCAGACCGACGTCTTCGAGCGTGACACCTTCGCGGGCGAGGACGAAGACGAGGGTGAGGAAGGCGGAGCGGGCGTTCCCGTTGTCGAAGGGGTGGAAGAAGCAGACGTCCAGGTAGGCGCGTGCCGCGCGGGCGGACAGGGGAAGCGGCGCCCCGTCGGACTTCTTGCTCTCGGCCAAGCAGGCGTCCAGGCGGGGCCGGATCGCGGGGACGATGCCGTATCGCTCCCGACCGGCCTTGGCGAAGGCGGGCAGGGCGCGCAACGTGGGCAACTGCTGTGCGTTGAGGACGTGTTGCTGCCATGTCTGGAGCAGTGCGAAGTCGAGCGGCGTGCCGCGCGCCGCGTCGGTCCGGAGCAGTTCGAGTGCGGAGAGGAGGCCCTCGGCGCGCGCGGGGTCCAGAGCGCCGTCGAAGGCGCGGATGTCCTCGGCCGCGCCGTCGCGCGTCGGCCTCACCGGGCCCTCCCCGCCGAGGTCGCGAGCCTCATGCCAGGCCACGGTCTCGCGTACGTCGAGCCACCGTGCCAGGTGGTCGACGGGCGTTGCGGGAGGCCGGACTCCGGTCGGCCGCCGGGCGGTCGAGCGCCCCCGGCCGTCCGGCGGAAGCGTCTGCGCGAGGCGCTCGGCGACGTCGTCCATCAGCACGGTTTCTGGGCTGGTCCAGCTGTGGAACCGCCCGCCGATTGCCTCGTCGACCAAGCCCTGCGCGGTGTCCGGTTCGGCTCCCCAGCGGCTGAGGAACCACGTGAGCACCTGCCGGCAGTGCGTGTACCAGCCGCTGCCACAGCCGGTGCGGTCGACGACCTGCTGGATCAGGTTCCGGGCGGCGCGCTCCCACAGAATCCGCTGGCCCTTGATGCCGGAGGGATCCAGGGCGTACGCCTCGAACCGCCCGGCAAGCTCCTCCAGCCACGCCCGCCACTCGCACAGCGCCGCGACGACCCGGTCGAGCGTCTCTTCCGGGGTGGTGATCGAGTCCCCCGGGCAGCACCAACTCCCGACGGGCCCGCCGTCGAAGTCGCCTTCGTCGGGCGCCCAGCGCCAGCCCACGACCCAGCGGCCGTAACACTCCATCAGTGCGTACGACATGGCATCCGCCCAGACCTTGCCCTCGTCCCAGCTCCAGGTGCTGACCATCTGATCGCCGAGGGGGCCATGAGGACGGCGAGGTACGCACCGGGCCGGACCGAGCGAGCGCACGACCCGCGCCGCCGCCGCGCGATCGAAGGGGAAGCGGGCGGGGTCGACGTCTTCCCAGGTCAGGAGGCGAGGCCACAACTCGGATATCACCGCGCAAGCCTGCACACCCACCCTGCGGGCGGGCAAGCGCATTACCACGGGGCCGGGACGAGGAGCCGAGGCCGCCGATCGGCGGCGTTGCTGAGCCGTAGGCCCCGCAGCCGCGCAGCCCGGCGGATAGAAGCTGTGTCAAGCCCGTGCTCCGGGCCATGACGGCGGTCGCTTCAACCGGTCACAGACCGGCGACGTCCCTGACCTTGTTGAATACGGAGCCGAGCCCGTCCACCACGGCGTTCTGCCGCCTCTCGCGCGCCGCCCGGTCCGCCGGGGCCAGCCGCGCGGCGGCCTGCAGGGCGTGGGCGTCCGGGTCGCCGAAGGCAGTCCGCGGGTGCTCTCCCGTTTCCGCGCAGTGGGCCGTGACTTCCTTGACCGCCTGGAGCACGACCGCCCGGTCCACACCCGGCTGCATGACCAGCCGTACCTGGAAACGCGCCATCCACTTTTCGCGGTCCTTCTCCCGCGCCGCTTCCGTCGTCCGGTCCTTCGTCGCCACGTGCTCTCCCGGGTAATCGCAGCCGTTCGTCGTCGAGTTGGACGCCGGCGCATCGAAGTTGGTTGCGAAGCCAGACGCGGAAACCCTGGTGGCAGCAGCCTGTCCCGGTGACAGCTGGAGACGGCTGTTGTGCTTCGGCTGAGTTGCCTGGGGGCTCTACGCGCCAGCCACCGCCGTCGCTAGAAATCCAGCTCGACGTAGTCGATATCGGTGAATTCCACCTGGAGCCCGTCGGCCCGTCGGCCGCGGTCCTTGAAGTAGATCTCCTGCAGGCCCTCGGCGGCGATGTCCTGCAACTGCTGCTCCGTCGCTCCGGTGGCTTGGGCGTCGAAGAGGCGGGCCGCGTAAGCCGGCGGCAGATGCTGGGTGATGAGGCGGATTCGGCCGTCGTCGGTGCTGCCGGGTGCGGCGGTGAAGCCGAAGCGGGCCCGGGTTTCGATGACGATGCCGCCGGTGTCGGCCGCCTTTTTCCTGGCCCGTTCTCGGACCCGCGGCTGCCAGTCTTTGGTGACCTCGGCGATGAGTCGGGCAGCCAGCTCCTTGCGGGGTCGCTTGATCTGCTCTTTCACGTAACGCTCGACCGTACGCTGGGAGATGCCCAGCCGTTGCGCCACCGCTTTGGTGGATCCCTTCTCGTGCTTGACCAGGAAGCGCATCTGCGCGCCGGCGGATTTCGGGATGGGGCGCGTGGCGGTATTCGCCGCGGCCTTGTCGAGGCTGTCGCCGAGGATGCCCATCGCGTTTGCCTACTCTCCGCCGGCGGCGGCGTCGCTGCCCTTGATGTGCCGGGCCGGGTTGATCTGCTGGTCCTCAATCATCAAGGCCACCCACAGGAAGTCCTGAGTACCTTCGTGTTTGACCATTCCCGGGGAGACACCGAGCCGGAATCCGCCCGGCAACGGCTTGCCGTCTTCCGTACGGGGCAGGAAGTCGACCGGGCCGGGACCGTGCGACAGGTAGACGGCGCAATCCGACAGCACGGCGACGGGGAAGACACCGACCGATGCGAACTTCCGCATTTTGCGGTGCATGTTGGTGCGGGCCTTGCCGATCAGCTCCGCCCGGATGTGCGGACTCCAGGTCGGCCGCTCCAGAGCGGGCCATCGCTCACCGTAGGTGTAGCCGATGCCCTGCGGCCGCTCACGGAGCTTGCCGATACCGCCCTTGACTGCGGACTTGATGGCCGACAGTACGGCGGCCTGTCCCGGATCGACATCCTTGTGCTGAGCCATGGCGGCCAGGAACGCGTCGTCCGGCATACCGGCGGTGACACCGAGATCCGCCATGGTGGCCATGTACGCATCGCGCAGCCGGGTGTACCAGGCGTCCAGGTAGGCGCCGTGCTCGTACCGGACGTACGCCTCGATCGGCTGCACGACGGCACCGAGCTCCACCGCGTAGGCGACGGTCGAGGTCGCGTACCAGGCGGGGCCGGTGGGCCGGGTGCCCTTAGGGGTGAAGGGCGACGGGAGCCGCGGGTCGAGGTCGATGTGGGAGAGGTCCACGAGCCAGGAGCCGGGCAGTTTGGGGTCGAACGCCGGGGAGTTGACGTGTGTCGCCGGGCCGGTCCCGACGTTGAGGCGGTTGGCGGCGGCGGCGAAGGCCATATTGACGTCGATCCCGACGCCGTAGGGGTAACCCTGGGCGCACTCGTCGTCGGTGAGCGGCCGGAACCAGTCGTAGGCCTCCTCGTCCAGGGCCTGGTCCGGGGTGCGTTCGTGGTGACGGGGGTGGTGAGCGGCGACGATCGGGTGCTCAGCGGGCGCCTCGGGGGGCGCGGGGTCGACGGACTCGGTCAGGGCGCCGGGGTTCGGTCCGGATACCCATGAGCCGGTCGCCTCGTCCCTTACGGGGCGGGTCGGTGGGCGCAGTGCCGTCATCAGCTCCAGACCGCAAACGGCCGTCGAGCCGCGCGGGGTGATGACCCGGGTCGCGTACGAGCCGAGTACCCGTGCGAGTTCGGCCGGCGGCAGCTGGTCCGACTCCCCCCAGGAGCGCGTGTCCAGCGCACCCCAGGGAAGGATCGCGAACTGCACACACTGCCGTTCCCCGCCCCCCTGCACCGGCCGGTAGACCCGCGGCCAGGGCCCGAAGCCACGGCGGGTGAGCCGCCACTCAGCGCGCAGGAGCTGCCGGACGACCGGGTGGTCCTCGGGCAGCCGCAGACCGCGACGGTCCTCCAACACGGAGGGCAGGCCGAGGCGTTCGGCGGCCTCGGCAGTGATGACGACGAGCGGATCGGCGTCCTTTCCGTGACGGTGGAGGCGGGGCGCGCCAAGCTTCGCCTCGGTCAGCGCCCAGTTGACCAGAGCCGGGAAGGTCTTGGCGGGGCAGTCGAGCACCAGGCCGTCGACGCAGAACGCCGAGCCGTCGCCGTCCAGTACGGCGAGCGGGCCGTGGGCGAACCGGGGGTCGGGGGCGGGGGTCGGGGTTGACGCCGGTCTTTTCGCCTCCACCGGCCGTCTCGACGCGGCCTTCGTTGCGGCCTTCGTTGCGGGTGGCCGTCGAGCCGAGGACGAGGGCGAGGATGAGGATGAGGATGAGGACGGGGTCACCGAAGCGGGTACGGTGCGTCCCGACCGGGCTGGGGCCGGGACGGAGGCGGCCGCGGGGTCGGAAACCGGTGCAGGCACCGGCTCGGCGGCACCCTCAGGTGCCGGACCGGGCACCTGGTGCGGAGCGGGAGCCGCAGCCGGACCGTGCACCTCGTGCGGAGCCGGAGCCGCCTGCGGGTGTGCGGCCGCAGAGCCGGGGCACCCTTCAGACGCAGCAGGCGTCGGCTCACTGCCGTGAGCGCGGGCCCCCTGGGCCGGAAAGCGTTCGGCCAGGCCCTCCAGGAGCCGGATGTAGGCGGCGCGCTTCGGTGACCGCGGCTCGGTCCGGCCCAACTCCCAACTGGTGATGGTCTCGCGCCGTACCGACAGCGCCTTGGCCACCTGGTCCTGGCTCAGCCCGCCGGCCTCCCGCAGCCGCTTGCGCTCGGCCGGCTCCGGCAGCGCGTCCGGCGCGGCCGCCTGCGCGAGCAGCGCATCGACCGACGCGAACAGCTCGTCCGGATCATTGGGCACGGCGAACACCTCCGCCGCCACCCTATCCGAAGCGCACCACGAACCGCTGTCGAAACGCACTCCGGATCGCACTCTACTGCGAGACCGCCACACCTCGGACCGCCCCTTCCGCGAGCGACCGACCTTCGCCCTTCGCCCCTCGCCCCTCGCACCTGCAAGCCGAGGGCGCACAAGCCAGAGCCCTCATCCTCCAGTGCTCCCTGACTGGTCACGCCGCTGCACCAGAAGACTCCCCAGTGCCGTACGCCGGTGCAGGACCGACCGTCCCGCGCGGGTCGTGGTGATCAGGCCCGCGCCGCGCAGTGCGGCCGTGTGGGCGGAAGCGGTGGCGTTGCTGACGTTGAGCCGCCGGGCGAGTTGGCTGGTGGTGTGCTCCGCCGCGAGGTGCAGCAGGGTCTCGAAGCGGGTGCGGCCCAGCACGCCGGCGAGCGCCTCGTTCGTGCCGACCGCCGCGGCCGGCGACAGCGGCAGTCCTGGTCCGGCCGGGTAGGTCACGGCCACGGGGCGGCCCGGCAGGTCGGAGATGAGGGGGTGGCCGGTCCAGTGGAAGGTGGGCAGCAGCAGCACTCCGCGCCCGCGCAGCTGGATGTCGATTTCGTAGGGCGCCTCGCAGCGCCAGACGTCCTCGTGCAGCCGTGCGCCCGGGACGAGTTCGGTGAGCGCGGCGCCGATGCCGTGCTCGGCGACGGCCAGGGCATGGCGGGTGAACTCCGCCTGGTGGAGGTCCTGCACCACGGGCCATACGGGGCGCAGGGCCGTTTCGAAGGCCGCATGCTGGGCGCGGCGGAGTACCTGCCAGGCGGTGTCGTCACCCCTGTGCAGATCACGGAGCCACGGCGGCGCCGGTGACGGCTGCCGGGCGTGGACCCGCTCGATTTCGGAGCGGACCAGATGCGCAGGCGCGGCCCGGACCGCGTCCAGTCCGTCCTTCAGGGTGTCGCTGAAGACATCGAGGAAATGGGGGGCCACCCCGGCGGGGACCAGCTCACCGAGCGGCTGGACGGCGGGTGGCAGGGAGCGGATCAGCCGTCGTCGCCAGCGGCCGAAGAGCAGTTCGTCGTCCGGGTAACACATCTTCATCAGAGCCACGTTCAGCTCCTGAAGCGGCGCCGGCCGGGGGGCGAAGCGGACCCGGGCGAAATCGCCGGCCGTGAAATGAATCCGGATCACTACTCTCCCCACCGCCACATCGCCATCGTTCAGGGCAGGGCCTGAACGATGGTCCGCTCTCCCCGCCGGATGCCAATCTCCAGGTCACGCCCCCGGTATTCACTCAGGGGGCCGCCGAGAAGCACAAGGACCGACCTCACAGAGGCACAAGGGGAGAGCCATGTTCCGAGATGGCGTCAATGGTGGTGCGCGAGCGGGCGGAGCGTCCGCGCCGGACTACGGCCGCGCGGGCGGACCCGGGGGCGAGCCCGAAGTGGGCGTGCACCGTCGGACGTTCACCAAGTCAGCCGCCCTGGCGGCCACGATGCTGCTGACCGGCTGCGGCACGGCGCACGCAGGGTCCGGGGGGCCGCGCAGCGCGAAGGACCTCACCGTACGGTTGCCGGCGCCGACCGGACCGCACCGGATCGGGGTCACCACGCTGTATTTGGTCGATCGATCCCGACGTGACCCATGGGAGCCGCTCCCCGATCGCGAAGTGATGGCAACGGTCTTCTATCCGTCCCGCACCGTCCACGGCTACCCGGTCGCACCGCAGATGACGCAGGGCGCCGCGACGCGTCTGCCGTTCATCGACCCGCTCTTCCATGAGGGGCTTCCTACGAAAGGCGTGAACTGGGCAGCCACCATGACGCATGCGCACACGGGCGCGCCCGCGCAGGCCGTACCGCGACCGGTGCTGCTGTACAGCCCGGGTGGCGGCGACCCGCGCACCCTCGGCACCGGCATCGCCGAAGAACTGGCCAGCCATGGCCACGTGGTCGTGACCATCGACCACCCCGGCGATGGCAGTGAGGTCGAGTTCCCCCACGCGCGAGCAGGGCGGAAGAAGGTCCGCGAAACGGTCTTCCGAGGAAACCCCCGCACGGACCCGAAGATGTTCCGCACGGTGATCGGCACCCGGATCGCGGACATCCGCTTCGTGCTGAACCAGCTGGAAGCGCTGGCAGCCGGACGGAACCCGGACGCGGACGGTCGCCCGTTGCCGGAGCACCTCGGTCGTGCCCTGAATCTGCGGCAGGTGGGCATCTACGGCCACTCGGCCGGCGGCACCACCGCGGCCGAGGCGATGTACGAGGACCGGCGCATCCACGCCGCGGTCAACCTTGAGGGCTTTCTGGACCACCCGCCGGAGTCCCCCGGCCAGGAAGGGAAGCTCTTCCCGATCGCCCAATACGGCACGAACCGGCCGCTGCTCCTGCTGGGAACCGATGGCTTCCCCTACCGGAAGGAGCTGGAGCGTTCCTGGTCGGCAATGCTCGCCCGCTCCCCCGGCCACACCAGCCGCCGGCAGTGCGACCACGCCGCGCACGGCGTGTTCACCGGCTACGCCGCCATCGCGCCCCAGTTGCAGGCCGCCGGCCTGATGACCGCCGCCAACCGGATCAAGCTGGTCGGCGCGATCGAGCCGACAGTGTCCGTTCCCCTGGTCCGCAGTCATGTGCACGCGTTCTTCGCCCGGCACCTGCCCGCGGACTGACCGGCGCGGGCGGGGGCCGGTCAGCGGGGCCCGGCGCCCGTCGTTCCCTTGATCCCTCGCCCCTCGCTCCTCGTCCCGCCGTCCCGCCGACCGGCCCATCGCGGCGAACCGGTCCATCGCGGCGAACCGGACCGACGGGACGGGCGGCCGGGGCAGACAGACGGGCAGACGGGCAGACGGGCAGACGGGCAGACGGGCAGACGAAGGCATGTCACAGCCTCCGCCCGCTCTCTCGCCATCCGCTCCCCGCCCGTAGGACCATGGCACGCTCGCCTCGCGCATGTCTCTCCTTCCGTACGCCGGCCCCCGGGAGGACCTGGCTCATGAGCAGACCGATCGCCGTATGCCGCCGCTTCGCCCCACTGCTCACCACACTGCTGCTCGGCCTGTCGCTCACCCTCGCCCCGTCACCACCGGCGCACGCCGCACCCGCCCCGAACCCCCACGGACACGGCCACGGGCAGGGACACGGCTCCGGCCATGGAGCCGGTCACGGGCACCGTTCACGCCTCGCCGCCGCGTCGGCCGACGCGTACTGGACGCCGCGGCGGATGCGGGCGGCGCGACCGGCCACCGTGAGAAAGAGCGCGACGGCCCGGCGCCCGGCGACGGCCGACACCCCGCCGAGCCACCCCTTCGACGGCCTCCCCCAGGTGGGGACGTTCTTCTGGACGGACGGCGGCAGCACGGGCCGGTTCTGCGGCGGCACGGTCGTCCGCAGCCCGCACCGCGACCTGGTGGTCAGCGCCGCCCACTGTCTGCGCTCCCCCGACCCGAAGCGGCATCTCTCCTTCGTGCCGCAATATCACGACGGACTGAAACCGCACGGGATCTACCCCGTCGAGCGCCTCTACCTCGACCAGCGGTACTACGACCTCGGCACGGCTGCCGGCGCCCGCTGGGACTATGCGGTCGTGCGGCTCGGGGCGCGGGCGGACGGTGCCGAGGTGGAGGCGGTGACCGGCGGATTCCACCTCGTGCCGTACCCGGGCTATGAGCACCGCAACGTACGGCTCATCGGCTACCCCGGCAACAAGGACAGCACCCACCCCAAGCCCCTCGACTGCACCTCCGCCACCCACCGCTACACCAGCACCGATCCGGCCGCGCCCGGCGATTTCCTGGAGATCGCCTGCGCGGGCTATATCGGCGGCACCTCCGGCGGCCCGTTCCTGGTGCGGGACTTCACCGGTTACGCCCTGATCGGCGTCATCGGCGGCTACCACACGGGCGGCGACTTCCCGGACGTCTCCTACAGCTCGTACTTCACGATCGACACCCTGGCCCTCTATCTGCACGCCGTGCGTGGCGATCCGCCCGCAACACCACACCCGAGCAATTCCTCACGCTGAGCACTCACGGCGAAGAACGGCGGCTCCGGATCAACGAAATAACCGCCAGAATTCACCACCACACCACGCCCCGACCACCGCCGACATATCCAGGCACGGTCTTACCTCCTGTTAATGTCGGCGATGGCGGAAGGCCGGTTTCCCACCAGGCCACAGTGGAAGGTGACGCCCGTTGGTGCCGTCGTTTCTCTTGTCCGTACTGAATCGCTTCTTCCATAACGAGGCATGGCGCCGACTGCACGCACAAGCGGCGCTCTGGGTCACCGTGGTCATGACCGCGGTACTTCTCGCGGGCGCCGCGCTGGTCGTGGTCGCCGAATCCGGTGCGCCGCACGCCAATATCACGTCATATCCGAAGGCGTTGTGGTGGTCGATCGAGACGGCGACCACCGTCGGATACGGGGATTTCTATCCCGTCACCCTGTGGGGCCGCATCATCGCTTCTCTGCTGATGCTCAGCGCCATTACGGCATTCGGCGTCATCACAGCGGCCCTCGCCACGTGGTTCGTCGGAAAGGCGGAGCAGGACATGGCCCGCCTGGGCAAAGCCGTGGGCACCCATGCGCGCGAGGACGCGGAGGCGCTGCGTTCCGAGCTGCATACGCTCCACGAGCGCTTCGATCACGTCGAGAATCTGATCCGGGACAAAGGGACACACTCGACGTCCTGAGCGGGCCGGGCGCGCGAGCTGCCGCACCGGGAAGTCCGGCGCACAGAGACGAGACAGCCCGGGAAACCCTGTTCGTACGCTTTACCGCACGTCTAAGGTAGTGACCGTGATCGATTCCACCGACGTCCGACGTATCGCCCTCTCACTGCCCGAGACAGTGGAGAAGGAAGCCTGGGAGATGCCCACCTTCCGGGTCGCCGGAAAGATGTTCATCACGATCCCCGACGATGAAACGTCATTCGCCGTGCGATGCCCCATTCATGAACGCAAGGAGCTGATCGCAGCGGAACCGGAGAAGTTCTGGGTACCGCCGCACGAGGCGAGCTCGCATTGGGTGAGGGTACGACTGGCCGCGCTCGAGGACCTGACCGAACTACGGGACATCCTGGTGGATTCCTGGAAGCAGGCGGCACCACCGCGACTGGTGGACGCACTCCCATAAAGTCGAGCGAGAAGCGCGCCCTCCGGCGAACACTCCTCCTCGAGCGAGCGCGGCTTTCAGGCGCGCCGGTGCAGATCGCTCCAGTCCAGCGCCTGGGACGCCGTCCGCTGCGAACGCTCGGCGGCCTCGCGGGCCTCGGCGAGAATGTCCCCGTGCTCCTCGACAAGCTCTTCGTAGATCGGCGTAGGACTGGAGGGGTGTGTGGAAGTCGTCATGTCTGGTCCCGTTCCCTTGTAAATCTGTGTGCTGCGGCTTGGTAGGTTCTGGCCGCCCTGGGAAGAAGGGAGCACCACGGTGGAAATCGTGGTGCGCAAAGGGAGGTTGTCCCCACACGTGTGCCGCCGCCCGTGCGGCGCTGGACATCGTGTCATGTGCGCGGCGAGCACGCAAAAGATCATCCCAGCCCCTGAGACCACCGGCCCCGCCACGCAGGCACGCTGCCCGCCCCCGCCCCAACGCTCCCACCGGGCAACGACAGCCCCTTCACCATCCGGCTCCACGTGACACCGAACCGCCTGTCGCGCCCCTGCCACCCGGCCCGCCCACCCCTCTCACCACGCCACCAAATACCGTGCCGACCAAGCCACTTGGGAATCGACTTGCCGCAGTCCCGGCCGACCGCAATCCTGAGCCGATGCCAGGACAGCGGAAGAGAAAGCGGCAACAGCAGGAGCACCAACGACAGTCCGCCGCACGATCCGCTGCTGATGACGCCGGCCACTGGAAGATCCTCGTCGAGGCCCAGGACCCGTCAGTGTTCCGGGCCCAGATACGCCACCTCCGAGCCGGGCCCGAGCAGATCGACTGGTCCAGGACCCGCCTGGACACACTCTGCGGCCGCCTGATCAAACCGACCACCTACCGGCTGAGCGTGTTCGTACCCGATGTGACCTGCTTCCCGGAGAGACCGGCCGACCGGGGCCTCCAGGGGGCACCAGCAGGAAGCGACAATTCATGAGCGCAAAACGAAGCCCCGCTGCCCGGGGCGGTGTCAGGCGGCGACAATGCATCCGATGGCGGGCGATGAACCCGAACCTGACGGGCCCATCAGCCCCCCAATCACCGCCCCTTCCGGAGCTGCCGTCCCCGGAGCCACCGCCTCGACGGGGACCGGGACGCCGAGAAACTCAGTGCACGATGCCGTCGATCAGTTCGCGGGCGCCTTGGCGCAGCAGGGCGACGGCTACCGACGTGCCGAGCGTTTCCGGGGTGAGCGGGCCGGCCCATTCGTGCGCGTTGAGGACCGTCTTGCCGTCCGGGGTGAACACACAGGCACGCAGCGACAGTTCGCCGCGGCGGTCCGTCTTGGCGTAGCCGGCGATCGGACTGTTGCAGTGGCCCTGCAGGACGTGCAGCAGCATGCGTTCGGCGGTGGTCTCCTGGAACGTCTGGGGGTGCCCCAGGCCGCTGACGGCGTCGATGGTGTCGGTGTCGTCCTCGCGGCACTGGAGGGCCAGCACGCCCGCGCCGATGGGCGGGCACATCTCGTCCACGGACAGGATCTGGGTGATCACGTCCGTACGGCCGATGCGTTCGAGGCCGGAGACGGCCAGCAGCAGTGCGTCCGCCTCGCCGGCCGCGAGCTTCTCCATCCGGCGGTTGGCGTTGCCGCGCATCGGTACGCACTCCAGATGCGGATGGGAGGCGGCGAGCTGGGCGATCCGGCGGACCGACGAGGTACCGATCCGGGTGCCCGCGGGAAGTTCGTCGAGCGTGAGCCCGCCGGGGTGGATCAGCGCGTCCCGGACGTCATCGCGCTCCAGGAAGGCGGCGAAGGTCGTGCCGGCCGGCAGCGGTCGGTCGCCGGGGATGTCCTTGACGCAGTGCACCGCGAGGTCCGCCTCACCGGCCAGGAGGGCGGCGTCGACCTCCTTGGTGAACGCTCCCTTCCCCTCGACCTGGGAGAGGGCGCCCATCCAGCGGTCGCCGGTGGTCTTGACCGGGACGACCTCCGTGGCGATACCGGGGTGCAACGCACCGAGTTCGGTGCGGACGCGCTCCACCTGGGCCAGCGCCATGGGCGAGTCGCGGGAGACGATACGGATCAGTTCTGGGGCGGACATGGGCCCACGATAGACCGTCAGATCCCGGTACCGGACAACCCGCAGGCCCCGGCGCCGCCGCTCCTCCGCTCGTGCGCGGTACGGTCCCACCATGTCCTTGTCAACGTCCCGATCGATGCCCCGAACCACCGAAGCCACGCCCCCGCCGTCCGCCGTCACCGCGGACGATCTGGACCGTACCGTGCAGCTCGCCGTGTCCGTACTGCGCCAGGCGCCGTCGACGGCATGGGACGGCAGGGCCGGTGCGCTGGAGTGGGACTGCTGGGAGACCGTCGAGCACCTCAGTGACGATCTCTTCTCCTACGCCGTCCAACTGGGCCCGAGGAGACCTCCGTTGGAGGGCAACGTGCCCTTCGTGTGGGAGAGCCGACGGGCCGGCGGGCCCGCGAACGCCGTGCACGCCGACCGTGCGGCGGGGCCTGCGGGGCTGCTGCAGGCGCTGGAGGCGAGCGGCGCGCTGCTGGTCGCCATGGTCCGTACGACGCCGCCGAAGGTGCGCGCGCACCATGTGTTCGGGGTGTCGGACCCGGAGGGCTTCGCCGCGATGGGCGCCGTGGAGACCCTGGTGCACACGCATGACCTGGCGGAAGGCCTCGGGCTCGCCTGGAACCCACCCGCCGACGTGTGCGCCCGGGTGCTCGCCCGGCTGTTCCCGGACGTCCCGGAGACCGCCGACCCCTGGCGCGCCCTCCTGTGGGCCACCGGACGCGCCGACCTGCCGGACCGCCCGCGGCGCACCACATGGCGCTGGGACGGGAGCGTGCGGGACTGACCAAGGGGGTGTCCGCACCGTCCCGTCGCGACCCAGGCGGGACGTTGCGGACACCCTCTGGAGCGACGGAGCCCAGGCCGGGCGGTGGAGCGCCGGCCTGGGCTCGTCCGGCATGCCGGGTGGTCTTCGCGGTGTGAAGGGAGCCCGCTCAGGCGTTTCTGAACGAGGCGAGGTGGGCGAACACCACGATGTTGTCGACGTAGTCCTTGACCTTCCGGTCGTAGGCGCCACCACAGGTGATCACGCGGAGCTGCGCGGTGGGGGCGTCGGCGTAGACCCGTTCGTTGGGGAATCTCGCCTTGTTGAAGGTCTCGACGGAGTCGACCTTGAAGGTGGCGACGATGCCGTCTTCGCGGGTGATGTTGATCGTGTTGCCGGGCTTGAGCGATTCGAGTTGCAGGAATACCGCCGGTCCGGTCTTGGTGTCCACGTGGCCGGCGATGATCGCCGATCCGCGCTCGCCCGGCGCCGCGCCGTCCTTGTACCAGCCGACGAGGTTCTTGTCCCCTGCGGGCGGCGCGTTGAGCTGCCCGGTCGGTCCCAGGGTCAAGGGCGTGAAGGGCGCATCGACGGCGATCTGCGGAATCGTCACCCGCTTCGGTGCGGAACGGGGCAGAGCCAGGTCCGGGACCGCCGGGGAGGCGGAGCTTCCCGGTGCGGCGGACTGGGCCGCCGCGGAATGGGACGGCGGCTTGGCGTCCGCCGAGGTGTCCACGGAGTTGTAGACGAGGAGTGAGCCCAGCAGAAAAGCTCCCGCAGACCACAGCAGACCGCGGCCAACGGGGCGGGACGCGGGAGCGGTCCGGGAGGGATTCGAATTCGGCTGGGGCGACTGCGGCGCGGTCATGTCAGGGTGCCTTTCATGAGCGAGGCGAGGCGTGAGGGGGACATCGGTAACGCAATCGCCGCGGCCACCGTCCACGTGGAACGGTGGCCGCGACAGCGCATCGGTCTCCGTGCGGGTGCCCTATCAGGCAGCCGCGTTACCCGAGGCGTTGCGACGACGCAGCATGTACGCACCGGCGCCGAGGCCACCGAGCATCAGCACGGAGCCGGCAGCCATCCCGCCGCCGGTCGCCAGGCCGCCACCGCCGGTGTGGATACCGCCGCGAGGCCTGCGGTGGTCGCCGTAGCCACCGTGACCGCCGTCGCGGTCGTGGTCGCCGTAGCCGCCGCGGCCGTGGTCACGGTCGCCGCCACGGCCGTGGTCACGGTCACCGCCGCGACCGTGGTCACGGTCACCGCGGCCGCGCCTGTCGTGGTCGTCGCCGTAGCCGCTGCCCTGGTCCCAGTCGCGGAGCACGGTCTTGGCCATGGCGCCGCCACCGGTGTGCATACCACCGCTCGGCCTGCGGTTGTCACGGCAGTGGTCACGTCCGTGGCCACGGCCGTCACGACCGTCGCGGCCGTCGCGACCGAAGTCACGCCCGCCGTCACGGTCCCGGCCGTTGCCCCGACCGTCGCGGCCATCGCGGCCATCGCGGCCGTCACGACCGTCGCGGCCATCGCGGCCGCCACGGCCACCGCGGCCATCGCGGCCGTCACGGCCATCGCGGCAGTTGTCACGCCGGCGGTCACGGTCACGGTCACGGTCCCGACCGCGGTCGCGGTCACGGTCGCGGTCGCCGTTCGTGGCCTGGGAGTGGTTGCTGGAGGAAGCGCTGTCCGACGCAAAGTCCTCCGTGATCATGGCGTTCGCAGCCGGAGCAGAGATGGCAAGCACCGCCGTGACGGCGGCTGAGGCGAACAGGGTGCGAGCAGTGCGCATGGGGACATGTTCCTTTCGGCGCAACTGCGAAGGCTGACTCTTTGTCGGCTCATCGGATCGCAGTGGCGACGTGATCACCGTCGGCCGGATTGCGGCCGCGCACCACCTGAGAATGTCGCATTCGAGGTACGCCGTGGGCTCTTCGGGTGGCGGAAGGCGGCGGATTCACCCATTGGACGGCGCGCGTCGTCGGCGTGTCGCGTAACGAGTGGGCTAGAGACGCTCCGGCCCCCTCCGAAACGGGCAATTCAGCAGGCCACGAGCGCTGCGAGCAGGGTCCTTCCGCGACACGCCGAGGGTTCCTGACGGACCGAACGCTCCGCCGCGAGGAACACCCCCATGGCATTCCACGCACCGGGCTGCCGATCGGATGCCAGGCCACGGCGGGCTCGGTGAGCTCGGCGGGAACGGCGGGAACGGCGGGAACGGCGGGCTCGGCGGGCTCGGCGGGAATGGTGCAGGAAATCAATCCGCCCGGTAGCCAAGGGGAATCGGCGGCTGGACAGTCGGCCAACTATTGCCATACACAGGGCAATTCTGGCTGCTGTCGATGAAGTCCCGTAGTGAACTATCGATTGATGGCCCAAGTGTGCGCATGAGGGAATCCGTGCACCCAGGGGGAATTGGGACGCTGCCGTCCCGATCGCCGCGGCTCCCCGTCCTCACGAGGGGGGTGCGGGCGGCTGCGTCACCCATGAGCGGCGCCCGACCCGGAATCGGACGGGAGCGCCGGCCCCGCGCCCCGGACAGCCGACCTCGCCGTCAGCCTCGCTCGTCGCCCTGTCTCGGGCGCTCGCCGGTCATTCGCGGCTCCCCGCCCCATCGCCCGGCCTCCCGCCCTGGCCGAAGAGCCGTCCCGTGCACACCAATGGCGAGGGGTCCTTCACCCGGACTGACGCATTCTTACGCCCGAGGGGGCCGGCCGGCAGGCGTTCCACGATGTTTCATGTGAAACATCGCGGAGTGCCTGCCCCGTCGTTCAGCCGGCGCTCTCCCGGAGCGCCTTTTCGACGATTGCCTCCAGCCGGGCATGGTGGGCACCCCGCCAGTAGACGCGGCCGCATGCCGTGCATTGCGCGAAGACGTCGTACGTACGCTGCGTGCCGTGCTCGAGGTGCTCGCGGACGGAGTCCTTGTCGGCGTCCATGAGCCGGCCGTTGCAAGCCGTGCAGCGCGTCCACGGGGCGAGTGTGGGGGCGAATCGCTCCAGTACGTCCCGGAGTTGGTCATCGGGCCGGTCGCTGTAGATGAACGCCCCCGCCCAGATCTCCCGCCGTCTCAGCAGCCCGCGGTCCCGGGAAAGCAGCACCCGCTGTTCCTGCGCCGAGAGCGCCGCCAGCGCCGCGTCGCCGGGGTCCTCGTTCGTGTACGCCGCGTCCACGCCGAGCAGCCGCAGCCTGCGCGCCAGTGTGCCGAGGTGTACGTCGAGCAGGAACCGCAGCGGCGCGTCGGGAAGCCGCTGCGGGCGCTCGACGGCGTGCACCTCGATGCTCTCGCCCGCCTGCGGGACATGGGAGACCGGGACCTCGGCGCCGTCCACGACAAGCCTGCCGACCTCGGTGAGCGGGACACCGAGCGACTCGACGACATGGCCGAGCGTGGACGACCCATCGGTCACCACGGGCACACCGGCGGTGCTGTGCGCCGAACCGACGAAGAGGTGCAGGGCAGGGGCGAAGCTGAGGTGGATCTCGGGTCCGTTCACGCCGGACAGCATGCCATCGGGGGAACCGCGCCAGCCAGCGGATTCCTGCCGGTCAGAGGCCCGGGACGAGGACGAGCAGCCGGGCCGCGGCGGCCCCGGTGGAGGTGCTTGCGACGGTTCGATCGCGCCGACGACGCCGCCGGTCACGTACGGACCGTAGTGGTCCGGGCCCCTGGATTGTTCATGATGGAGCAGGCCCCGCTCACCCGCCGCCCCTGGCCTCACCGGTCTCAGCTGGACGACAGAACGACAGCCGGAGCACTACGGACGGAGGACATGGATCACTGCGCCTCCTCCGTTGGGCCGATGTTGACGCCGGAATCCCCTGCGTACGGTCTGACCGGTGCCGGGAATCGTGCATCATCGGGGATCATCAGAAGGGGCGGCACGCATGGCAGAGATTGTCGATCTGGGGGCCTACGGCGAGGACTTCACCAGGGATCCTTACCGGTACTACGCCAAGCTGCGCGCCCAGGGGCCCGTCCACCGGGTGCGCCTCCCCTACGGCCAGGAAGGATGGCTGGTCGTCGGGCACCAAGCGGTCCGTGCCGCGCTCACCGACCCTCGCCTGAGCAAGGACTGGCGCGAGGCCGGGCTGCAGAGCGACGAGAGCGCGGATTCGGCCTTGTGGACGAACATGCTGGACACGGACCCGCCCCAGCACACCCGGCTGCGGAAGCTGGTGGCCAAGGAGTTCACGGCCCGCCGCGTCGAAGCACTACGGCCACGGGTACAGGAGATCACCGACGAGCTGCTGGACACGATGCTCGCCGCCCCGGAGGGCCGTGCCGACCTGGTGGAGGCTTTCGCCTTCCCGCTGCCCATGACCGTCATCTGCGAACTGCTCGGCGTCCCGGCGATGGACCGGGACGCCTTCCGCTCCTGGTCGAACGAGATCGTCGCGCCGACCAGTGAGGAGGCCGCGCAAGCGGCAGTCGTGGCGATGTCCGGCTACCTCGTCGACCTCATCGAAACCATGCGCAACGCGCCGGGAGACGGTCTGCTCAGCGCCCTGATCCGCACCAGCGACGAGGACGGCGACCAGCTCTCCCGTGACGAGCTGGTCGGCACGGCGTTCCTGCTACTGGTCGCGGGCCACGAAACGACCGTCAGCCTCCTGTCCAACGGCGTACGCGCCCTGCTCCAGCATCCGGCCCAACTGGCTGCCCTGCGCGCCGATTTCTCCCTCCTCGACAACGCCGTGGAGGAGATGCTCCGCTACGACGGCCCGGTGGCGACGGCCACCTGGCGCTTCACCGCGAAGCCGGTCGAGATCGGCGGCACCCGGATTCCCGCCGGCCAGACGGTAGCGATCGCCCTGGCTTCCGCCTCCCGGGACCAGGAACAGTTCGCCGCTGCCGATGACTTCGACATCACCCGCGACGCTCGCGGACACACCGCCTTCGGCCACGGCATCCACTTCTGCCTCGGCGCCCCGCTGGCCCGTCTGGAGGCCCGTATCGCCCTGCGGTCCCTCTTGGAACGCTGCCCCGACCTCGCCATGGACGCCGATTTCGACGACCTCACCTGGCGCGCCGGGATGCTCATGCGGGGGACGGAACAGCTGCCGGTGCGCTGGAAGGGGTAGGGCGTCCGTCCGGCGGACCGTGGGCGGCTCCTTGGCCGGACGGGACCGGCCGAGGAGGCGCCCACCGCCGCCGGTCGTGGTGGGGCCGCCCCCACATTGCGTCAGCAGCTCAGGTTGCCACCGGGTGTGGTGCCCAGGATCTGCACGAAGCCCTGGTAACTGTTGATCCGGCTCTGCACCTGGCCGGGGTTGCCGCCGTTGCACTCCAGGGAGCCGTTGATGCTGCGGATGGTCTCGCCGAAGCCCGCACCGCTGACCATCGCCTGGTGCGGGGTCATGGTGCCCGGCCCGGTCTGTGTGTTCCAGTACCAGAGGGCGGTCTTCCAGGCCACGGCAGCATCCCGCTCCACCAGGTAGGGGTTGTTCAGAAGATCGATGCCGAGCGCATCGCCCGCCGCCTTGTAGTTGAAGTTCCAGCTGAGCTGTATCGGCCCGCGGCCGTAGTAGGCCGCCTGGCCGGCAGGGCACCCGTACGGCTGACTGGCGTCGCAGTAGTGGGGATAGTTCGCGGTGTTCTGCTCAACCACATACACCAGGCCGCCGGTCTCATGGCTGACGTTCGCGAGGAAGGCCGCGGCCTCCTGACGTTTCACGGTGTCGCTCCCGGTGTTCGCGAACTCCGGGTAGGCGCTGAGCGCCGCGGTCAGCCCGCTGTACGTGTAGAACGCATTCCGGTTCGGGAACATCTGGTTGAACTGCGCCTCGCTGACGACGAATTCCTCGGCCGGTACGTCGACGCCGTCCGAGGCCGCGACGCAGTGGGAACCGCAGCCCGTCGTGGCGGCCGCGGACGTCATCGGCACAACGAGGGCTACGCCCACGGCAACGGTCGCGGCACTCAGCAGCGCGGCAATACGTGACCTCATGACGGTGACTCCTTCTCGCGGCCGGCCTTCGGGCACGGAGCGGCCGCTGTGTGGGGGGATCGCCTTGGCGGAGCGCCAGTTGAGGCCAGTCGCAGTGCGGCAGCGCGGCCGGGGTCGACCAACTGGCGTGGAGACACGTGACGTTGGAGCACAGGAATGGCCAGGACAGCGACGGAACTGCGGTCTAGACCAGCGTCAGGTTATGGCGCCGTCCGCGGCATGTCCATACCAATGGAGTGATCTATTAGGGGTGGGCGCAAGCAGGCACACCGGCACCTTCGAAAGAGCCACCCCGCGAAACTCCCGTTGGAGAAATGGCGACAGTCAACTGCGGCCACTCAAGCCATTTTTGTGGCGAACCGAGGTTTGAACTAACTACAGGTACCCTGACGTGGTGTCGCGTACCGAGTTAGAACGACTGGCCAGGATCCGGATGCAGGTCACCGGTGAGACGCTCGAACGCGCCATGGCGGTACTCGAAGGCCATACCGCCCAGCCCGCCCCGCAGCCCGAGACCGCCGAGCAGCCCAACGCCGCCGAAGTCAGCTGCCTCAGGATCAGCGGGCCCGGCCCCGAGACTGAGACCGGCGGGGCTACCGGAGCCGAGGCGACTGGCGCGACCGATACAGCCGGGGAAAGCAGCAACGCGGACACCGAGAAGGCGTCGGACCCCGGCGCCCCGCGAACGCCTCGGCAGCGCGGCCATCTACGCGGCCTCTGAAATCCACGCGGCGTGGAAATCCGCCCTGAGATCACGACTCACGCTTCTCCGGACTTCACGCATCGCGCTTCTGCGCGCTTCACACGCATCCGTAACGACCGAAACGCAGAGGGTGGCCGAGGGCAATCGAAGGAGCCTCCGGCAGGCCGTTACCTCAAGCGTCGCCACTCGACCCCACGGATGAAAACACAGCGCGAGCGGTGACCCACAGAACGTGTTCGCGCAGGCGCAGCACCCTCTGCCGGCTGGGCTCCTGAAGCTCACGGGGTGAGGGGTCGTGCCAGCAGCGGCGTACGGAGCATCTGGTGCCCCCCGCTGGCCAGCATGCGGACCTCGCCCCGGTCGCTGATCTCCGCGCGTACGATCCCCGACTCGTCCTCGTAGACCGGATACCCGCCGGCTCCCGC
Organism: Streptomyces sp. NPDC058773; assembly: GCF_042746015.1. NCBI lineage: Bacteria > Bacillati > Actinomycetota > Actinomycetes > Kitasatosporales > Streptomycetaceae > Streptomyces > Streptomyces sp. NPDC058773. Next base: position 21,031 of record NZ_JBHYPE010000055.1, on the reverse strand, counting down.
CCGCTCGGTGCGATGGACGATCACTACGTCGTCCTCCACCGCAGGAGCTTGAAATACCAGCTCATAGCTTTCCGGGTAATCCATCAGGGCCTCCCGATACAACTGGGCAGGTACCTCGGGCGCTCCCCGCCGCCGCTCTCTCTCAGCGCGCCGCTGCACCTCGGCAATTCCATCCTCACGCACTCCCGCCCACGGCGCCTGAGGAGGGCACGAATGCGAGGCCCTGGCCAGATGAGCCCTTGCGTAGAACCGCCCTCGGGAAACCTGACATTTGTCATCTGGGCTTGTGATCAAGGTCGTTCCAAGGGTTGACGACCGGCCGCTTGCCCCACCGCGAGAATCGGGCCAGCAAAGATCGACCGCCGACGAAGACCCTGAACTGACGGAGAATCCATGCCCGTTGCCTTACCCCCTCGCCGGCGCCTGCGGCTGGCGGGGACGGCCACCGCCGCCCTACTCGCACTGACGATTCCCACCACGGCCTCGGCTGCCGCTGCAACGACCAGGCCCGCAGGCAATGCCGCCGAGGCAGCCGCCAGCCGGTCCGGCCTTGACCGAGAGGCTCTGGAGGCGACACTCAAGGCGTTCCATGACGCTGGGATGTACGGCGCTTACTCTGCGGTGCGAAAGGGCGCCGCAGGGTGGCAGGGCGCCTCGGGCGTCGCCGACATCGACACCGAGCGCCCCACCACGCCGCAGATGAGGCACCGCATCGGCAGCATCACCAAGACCTTCACCGCGGTCGGCGTCCTCCGGGAGGTCGGCAAGGGGCGCATCGCACTCGACGCTCCGATAGGCCGCTACCTTCCCGACCTGGCCCCTGGGGCACGCGGCCGGGCCATCACCGTCCGGATGCTGCTGAACCACACCAGCGGCATCGGCGACTACTCCGAGGCGATCTTCGCGACAGAGGACAGCGTCGAAGGCAACCGCTCCCACCAATTCGATCCCCAGGAATTGGCCCGGCTGGGGCTGAAGGCGAAGCCGCTGGGCAAACCGGGTCGCGCTCACCACTACTCCAACACCAACTTCGTGCTTGCGGGGCTCCTGCTGCAGAAGGTCACCGGCAAGTCGCCGCAGGCGTACATCACCGAGCACGTCATCCGGAAGGCGGGGCTCCGGCACACCCATTTCCCGCGATCGGCCCACCTCACCGGACCGCACGCCAAGATGTACGAAGCTGCGTACGGCAGGTTCACACCGCCACGGGATTTCAGCGTCTACAACATGTCCTGGGCCGGCACGGCGGGGTCACTCGTATCGACCATGGCGGATCTGAACCGCTTCTACCGTGCGCTGCTGGGCGGTGAACTGCTCGCCCCCGCTCAGCTACGGCAGATGAAGACCACGGTGCCTACTGAGAACAACACGCTGCGCTATGGCCTGGGACTGTTCCAGAAGCGCCTGCCGTGCGGAGAGTTCTGGGGACACAACGGCCTCGTGCTGGGGGCGATGACCTGGTCCCTGTCCAGCCCGGACGGCCGGCGGCAAATGTCCCTCGGTTTCAATTTGACGCGCTATCAGAAGCTCGATGGGAACGGCATCCCCCAGACCAGCCCTGTAGACACCGCCATGGACGCGCACGTCGCGCAGGCGCTGTGCGGGAGAGATGACGGCCGGCTCCCGGACCAGCCCGACACGCATCCGCCGCACCCCCTCCTCGCCGGTCCGCAGGAGCGCCCCCTTCCGGTACGTCACCAATAGGGCCGCTCCGCCACTCGGATATGTGCTCCGCTCCCGTGCGCTGTCACGGGAGCGGAGCGGGTCCGAGAAGCGCCAGCAGCTCGGATAGTTACGGAAGCCACGGTAGGGGGCACCACTGACAACGCGGGTCGGCGTTACGCGACGGTGCGGTCAGCGGTCGACCGTCGGGAGCTCCGCGGGCCCAGCGCAATGAGGGCATTGCGGCTGCCCCACAGGGCATTCCCTGAGGTGGCGGCGGTGCCGTGGTCCCTCCGGGCCGGCTTCAACGGGGGCTTGAGACGTCACCCGATCGGGAGGCCGGGATAGCACCCAGCAAGGCCGCAGCCTGATCTTGATCCATCCTCGGCCGGCCTTGGCGCTGTGGGCGATGAAGTGCGAATGACGGGAAAGGCAGGAGTAGCCGCAGTGCTGGGAGGGGTGAGAGCGGTGGGACCGACGATGACTGGACGGCCGCGGATTTCGCTGGCGACGGTGGTCTTGGACTGCCCGGATGCGCATGTGCTTGCGGACTTCTGCCGGCAGCTGCTCGGCTGGGAGGTGAAGGCCGGCGAACCGGACTGGGTGCTGCTTGCCTGTCCGGACGGCGGCACCGGGCTCTCGTTCCAGTCCGAGCCCGGATATCAGACCCCCGTGTGGCCGGAACGGCCCGAGGAGCAGCAGAAGATGCTCCACCTCGATCTCCGGGTCGATGATCTTGACGAGGCCGAGGCCTACGCGATCGCGGCGGGAGCGAGGCGCGCCACGTTCCCATCAGAGGACGATGTCCGGGTGTTCCTTGATCCGGCTGGGCACCCCTTCTGCTTCTTCCTCCATTGAGAGGCGGCGGCATCGACGCATGGGCTTCTCCTCGGTACGGGCGTGGGCGTGCCCTCGGGACTGGCCGCGGGGCGACCGCGGAGCGTGTGGGAATGGACACATGCAGCCAACGCGGGTCCCGTCAATGGCCTACGGTCTTTGCTGGTCAGAAAGTTGAGGGGCCGTCGAAGCGGCGACCGGGGCAACAGGTACGGGCCATGGGCCTATGCGCGCGGGGCTGCGTTGTCAGTGTCTGCCCCTAGCATTGCTCATATGTCCCCAACTCCCTCTGCCCATACTGGTGTGCCCGTCCCTGCTTCCGAGGCGAACGAATCGATCCGGCGCTTTGTACGCGCCCGGCGCGGCCTCGCGTGGTCGGCTCAGGACATGGCGGAGTATGCGGTGTTGCTGGAGATATGGACGATGGCGGTGCGCTCGGAGGTCACGGAGGTCGTCGAGGCGGCGTAGCCCCCATGGCTCTGCGCCTGCGCGTGCCTGCCCCTGTTGCGGCGAATGAGCAAGCCCCAACGCGGTTTTAGTGCTGTGTTAGTTGTTTGGCGGCGTGCGCGATCAAGTTCATGCATGCACCGCCCACCGAAGCCGTGCGAAGGCCTCGCCCCAAGGCAATCGCTTAAAGGCGAGGCCTGCCAACAGCAACGAGCTGCCCCTGCCACTGCATCCTCACATCCGGTCGGTCGAGGGTGCTTGGTCAGGGGTTGGCGTCACCTCTGCGTGGCAGATCGGGCGGGCTGCCGCAAGCGGCCAACCGTGACGTCCGATTTCCGCCAGCCGATGCGGCCTCGGCCCCGCAAACTCAAAGAGCGAAAGCAGCGGACACGAACGAGGACGCGCCATGATCTCCCCCGAGACGACCACTGTCACCACCCTCTACACAACCCTCGACAGCCCTCTGGGTGAGCTGCTGCTCGTAGGTGAGGCATCAGCCACCGCCCCCGGCGGTACCGCCCTTGCCTCCCTGACCATGCCGCAGCAGCAGAGCGTCGGCGTGCAGCCACATTGGCAGCACGCCCCTGACTCCTTCGCCGAGGCCGTCCAGCAGCTCCGCGCCTACTTCGCCGGTGAGCTCACCCGCTTTGAGCTGGAGTTCCGCACCGACGGCACGGACTTCCAGGAGCGTGTCCGGCAAGCGCTGGAAGCGATTCCGTACGGCACCACGACCTCCTACGGCCGACTGGCCGAAGTACTCGGAGTGCCGCGGCGCGACGTACGGGCTCTGGGGGCCGCGATCGGCTCGAACCCTCTGCTGATCCTGCGCCCGTGCCATCGCGTGATCGGCGCGGATGGGACGATGCGCGGCTATGCGGCGGGCGTCGAAGCCAAGATTGCGCTGCTCACGCATGAGGGCTCCCTCCAGCCCACCCTCATCTGAGCCCGCCGCGAGTACCCCGTTCCCATGACCTCGCCCCTCATTTCCCCGGCCGAGCTGGCTGCCTACGACGTCCTGCCCTCCCCCGCCCCGCACTCCGAGAAGGAGCTTGCCGCCCTCCTCGGCCTGTTGACCTCGCCCCGCGCACGTACCGCGACGGTGGTCGTCGGGCACAGTCGGGACGCTGCCTCGCGTTCGTCCGCGGCCGCCTTCGTCGAGGCGTGGCACGGGATGGGCCGGCAGCCCGTCCTCACCCTGGTCGACTGGCCGGAATCCGCCGCGTCCTGGCTACGGGCGGCCCGCCGCTTCACCGCAGAGGAACCGGATGCCTGGGTGGTGGCCGCCGCGCCTCGCGGCTGGGCCCAGATGAGCCGCCGACTGCGCCACAGCACCGACTGGGACCCCGCCCGCACCTTCGGCTTTGCGGCCCTGGGCGACTCCCGCATCCCCGCTTTGGCCGGCCCGGCGACGCTGCAGGGCATGCGCGGTGCCACGGCGGACGGCGGCACCTGGGCCATCGACCGTGGCTGGGTCACCCAGCCGGCAGCTACCGGCCCGTAGGCCGTCGGTCCATCCCCCGTGGCACGCTGTAGGCAGCTAGCGATGAGGCAGGAACAGATGAGTACGCCACTTCCCGGGTTCGAGAACTTCGGGGGCTTCGAGGGCTTCGAGGGCTCCTCAGACTTCGAGCGCCACGGGGAGCCTGCGGGCGCCGAAGGATATGGCCGACCGGGTGGCTCCGGCCGGCCGGGAGGGTCCGGAGAGCCCGGAGAGTCGGACGGCTCTGGCGGAGTCAGCGAATCCAGTGGATCAGATGGCTCGGGAGTGTCCGGAGGGTTCGGCGTGGCCGGAGGCCGCGGCTCCCCCGCGAACGGCCAGAGCCATGCCCGTACGCGCGGCCGACAGGAAGTCGCTCCCGGCGCCGTCCACGTTCCCGGCTGGCTGACCTTGGCCCAGCAGCGGGAACTGGTCACCGCGTGCCGTGGCTGGGCGCGCGGCCCGGCTCCGATCCGGCACACCAAGCTCCCGCGCGGCGGAGTGATGTCCGTCCAGACGGTGTGCATCGGCTGGCACTGGCAGCCGTACGCGTACACCCGCACCGCCGACGACGTAAATGGCGCCCGAGTGGCCGAATTCCCCCACTGGATGGTCGAGTTGGGCCGCCGCGCGCTGGTCGAGGCGTATCAGGACTCCACTGCGGGCGACGGCTACACACCCGACACCGCACTGATCAACTTCTACGACGACCAGGCAAAGCTCGGTATGCACCAGGACAAGGAAGAGCGCTCCGGCGCGCCGGTCGTCTCCCTCAGCATCGGTGACACCTGCGTTTTCCGGTTCGGCAACACCGCGACGCGGACCAAGCCGTACACCGATATCGAGCTGGCCTCCGGTGACCTCTTCGTCTTTGGCGGGCCGTCCCGCTTCGCCTACCACGGCGTTCCTAAGGTCCGGCCGGGCACCGGCGACCCGGCGTCCGGTCTGGCCGGCGGCCGCCTCAACATCACGATGCGGGTGACGGGACTCGACGGCTGACCGCGGCGCCGCGAGGCACACTGGACCCATGTGCCGCAGCATCAAGACGCTCCGTCCGCCCACCACCCCCGAGGTCACCGACGAGGACATCCGGGCCGCGGCCCTGCAGTACGTCCGCAAGGTCTCCGGATTCCGCGCCCCGGCCGCCCACAACCGCCAGGTGTTCGACCATGCCGTGGACGCCGTGGCGGCCGCGACCCAAGAACTTCTCGACAGCCTGCAGATCCGCGGCTCCGCCGCCCGCCGGCCCACGCCCTCCTGAGCAAACAGCGATCGCACCCCGCAACGCGCCGTCACCCTGCTCGCACTCACCATTCGAGCAGCGCCTGAACCGGTAGGTGATCGCTCGGAAACCGACCGTGCGCACAGTGCGTACGGATCGTGGCGCGCGGCGTGCTCTCCCTCAGCGACGTGAGAATCAACCGACGCGGTCCTCGTCCGTCCGGCACCAGGGGCCGGTGTGCGTCAAACGAACCGTTCCCCATGCGGGCGCGGCGCCTGGTGACGCAGCAAGATCCACATCACGAGGCGCCGCCCACCCCAGGAATCCGGCCGGACATCCGGCCCCGATTCCCGCCTGCTTCCCTACCGGTCGCCGGCCGGCCCGCGCCAATCCGCATGCCGGATACGGGAGAGCTCCCGTACGTCCCCGACCGTCCCCCATTCATCCTTCCCCAGGCGTGACAGGGGCTTCATCCTGGAGATATCGGGGTGCCCGTCGACCAGGACGTCCTGCGACACCACCGCATGCACCACGCGCCCGAACACCACGGTGGAATCTCCAATCCCCAGCGTGCTGTGCACCTCGCACTCCAGCGCCACCGGCGAGGCCGCCACCCGCTGCGGCTTGACCCGCAGACTCGCCTCGGAAACGACCCCGGCCGCCTCGAACTCGCTCACCCCGTGCGGGAAATCCGTACCCGTGTCATTGATCTGCTCGAAGAGCCCCTCCGGCGCGAGGTTCACCACGAACTGTCCGGTTGCCTCGACATTGCGCAGAGTGTCCTTGCGCCCGACAGAAGTGAACTGCACAACGGGCGGCGCCACGCTGGCGATCGTGAAGAAGGAGTGCGGGGCGAGGTTGTGCGTTCCGTCCGCCGAGACCGTGGACACCCAGGCGATCGGCCGCGGCACCACGGTGGCGGTCAACAGCCGGTAGAACTCGTTGCGGGACAGGGCAGCGGGATCGAAGTCAGTGCGCATGGTGATCAGTATCCACACCGGTGCCCGCGGCTCTTTCAGCGGATCCATGGCACCACCACACCACTAGGACCTCGTTTTCTTTGGTGAGGCGATGCCGCCCGAAGGTGGCTGTCCGCCTCGAAGGCAAGGAGCCGTGGGTCGCGCCTGGGCGTTGGGTGAGCATGGTGATGCTCGCGAGCCTGATGGCCGGGCCCACCTCCGCAGCCGGTTGTAGACGCCCCTCCAGTTGCCGTATTTCTCCGGCAGGTGGACCCACTGTGTTCCGGTCTGGAACTTGAAGGCGATCGCGTCGATCACCTCCCGGTGATCACGCCAGCGTCCACCCCGCTTCGGCGTCCGGTCCGGAAGCCACGGCTCAATTCGAGCCCACTGCACATCTGTTAACGGCACACCCGGACCAACGGCCGACTGATCCAAACGAAACTGCCCAGCCGCCGAAGCAGCCGATCGCCGGCCGCACCGGCTCCACAGGAACTCCGGAGCGGGCATCCCCATGGCCCTGTCGCGCATACTGGAATGTATGCCGCACACGGCCGCACTGTACGAGCGAAGCGGCGAGCTCAAGGTGTTGCGGGCGGCGATGGATGCGACCCGTGACGGCCATGGAGAAGCCGTGATGATCGAGGGTGCGCCCGGAATCGGAAAAACCAGTCTGCTGTCCGAAGCCAAGCGGATCGCTGTTTCCGCCGGTTTTCAGGTGGCCGGCGCGCGAGGATCAGAACTCGAGAGCGACTTCCCCTTCGGAGTGGTGCGGCAGCTCTTCGAACCGCTCCTTGCACGGGCTACGACAGAAAATCGGCAGCGCATTCTGTCCGGCACCGCAGGTCAGGCGGCGATCGTACTGAAGAGAGTGGATCCCGAGCGCTCCCCTGGCGGGGATTTCGCCATGCTTCACGGGTTGTACTGGCTGACCGCAGACATCTGCGATGAGCAGCCCCTCATGATTGCGGTCGACGACCTGCACTGGGCGGACAGCGATTCGCTGAAATTTCTCAATTATCTGATGCCGCGCCTTGAGGACATCTCGGCCTGCGTGGTGGGAACCCTCAGACCATTCGAAGCAAATTCCCATTCGCATACCATCGACCAGATAGTCACCGCAGCGCCCTCGGTGCTCGTTTCTCCGTCCAGGTTGAGTGCCGAGGCATCGGCCTCGCTCGTCATCAGTGAATTCGCGAAATCAGGGTCACCCGAACCGGAGGACGACGAATTCCTCTCCGCCTGCTGGTCCGCGACCGGCGGGAATCCCCTCCTGCTCAAGGAGCTCACCGAGACGCTCGTCGCCGAGCACGTCGAACCCACCGCCGCGCACATCCCGCAGGTCTACGCCCTGGGCCCGCGGGCGATCGCCCGGCGGGTGGCGATGTGGATGCGGCGCCTCCCCCACAGCTGTGGGCCGCTGACCTGCGCCATCGCGGTGCTCGGGGACGGTGCGGACCTCAGCTGTGCGGCGGAGCTGGCGGGGCTTGACCACGACGAGGCACTTCAGGCGGCGAAGAGCCTGGAACACGCCCAGATTCTCCACACCGTCGTACCGTCGGACGTGCTGAACCCCCGGTGGGGGTTTGTACATCCGCTCGTGCGGGCCGCCGTGTACGAGGAGATCACACCGGCCGATTGCCACCGCGCACACCGGACCGCCGCGCACCTGCTCCGGGACTCCAAGGCCGAGATCGAGAAGGTCGCCCTGCACCTGCTGCGCACCGTGCCCGCCGGGGACGCGGAGACCGTGACCCTGCTGTGGTCGGCGGCGCGTAGCGCCCTGGCCCGCGGATCCCCGGAGACCGCGGCGAAGTATCTGCGCCGCGCCCTGGCCGAGCCTCCGCCGGCCGGTGACCGGCTCGACCTTCTCCTCGCCCTCGGCAGCGCCGTGCGGCGGGTGGACAGCGCGGCAGCCGTTCCGTATCTCACGGAGGCACACGAGCTGGCCGGGCCGTCCCGGCAGCGCGTCGACATCGCACTCGCCCTCGGTGACGCGCTGCTCGCGCTGCGGCGCGCCGAAGAAGCCCTGGCGATCTGGCAACAGGCCCTGGCCGATACGACACCGCGGGACACCGAACTGCTCTACCAGCTGAACGCCTGCATCCTTTCGATCCCGCTCTACGAACCCGGCCGGGCGGATCTGCGTAAGGACATCCTCGGCCGCGTTGCGGCACTGCGCTCCCCCAAACCGAGCGAGAGCATGGGCGGCCGGTACCTGGACTGCGTCATCGCCGGGCACGACGCGGTCATCGGCGACCCGCGGGCGGTCGTCCGGGCGCAGCGCGCGCTCCACGACGCGCCGGCCGGGCCGTCCGAAGGACAGCTGTCGCTGTCCTTCGGCTGGCTGGCGCTGATCAGCGCCGACCGCAGGGAGGTCCTGGGCAGTCTGGACGCCGCGGTCGAGCAGGCGCACTGGCAGGGGTCGGTCAACGACCTGACCGGGGCCCTGGTCTACCGCGCGATGGCGTGGCTGTACCAGGGCAATCTCGACGAGGCCGCCGCGGACGCCTCGGACGCGAGGCACGCCGTCGACGCGTCCTCGCTGGATCTGCACCGGCTGGTCCTCGGACCCGTCCAGGCCGAGGTGCAGATCGAGCAGGGTGCGCTGTCGCGTGCGCAGGCCACACTGGAGTGGACCGGGGTTCCCGATCCCGCGCCGCTGACCGGGCTGATGTACTACGTGCTCTACAGCCGCGCCCACCTCCTGCGCCTTCAGGGCCACACGGCGGAGGCGCTCAACACCGCGCTGGCTGCGGGCGCGTCGTTCAGCGCGGCCGGCGGGGACAACCCCGCCATCGTCCCCTGGCGGTCGGAGGCCGCCCTGTGCCTGCATCTGCTCGGCCGGGACGCGGAGGCCAGGAGCATGGCCGACGCCGAGCTCAGACTGGCCCGTTACTGGAGCGCGCCCCGGGCTCTCGGCCGCGCGCTGCGCATCGCCGGCACGCTGAGCGAGGGCGACGCGGACATCGGTCTCCTGCGCCAGGCGGTCACCCGGCTGGAGGGCTCCCCGGCCCGCCTGGAGTACGCCAAGGCGCTGGCGGACTACGGGGCGGCGCTGCGCCGGCACGGCGTACGGAGCCAGGCGCGGACCTTGCTCGGCGACGCCCTGGACATCGCCGAGGCCCGTGGCGCGGCGCCCCTCGTCCAGCAGGTCCAGGACGAGCTGCATGTGGCGGGAATTCGACCGCGGCGCCATGCGGTCACCGGTTTCCGGTCGCTGACACCGAGTGAGCAACGGGTCTACGACCTCGCCGTTGCCGGGCACACCAACCGGGAGATCGCGCAGCAGCTGTTCGTCACGGCCAAGACCGTGGAGGTCCACCTTTCCAGCGTCTACCGGAAGCTCGGTGTCACCAGCCGACGCCAGCTCGGTGGGCTGTCGGAGCAGACCCACGCGGCGGACGAACCGGAGTAACTCATGTCCGCCGTGCCCGATGCGAAGCCGCCCCCAGCCCCGGACGGACCGCAGGGCGGAGCGCGCAGCAGCCGCAGAATGCGCTTCGCGCCCCGCATCTGGCACAAACTGCTGGCCCTCTGTCTCGCCCTCATGATCCCCCTCGGGGTGGCCACGTTCTCCCTGGTCGACCAGCAGAACAGCAAGATCGGCTTTACTCGGACCGAGCTGAGCGGCGTCCAGTACCTGCGTCCCCTGAGCGCATTGGTCCAGGACGTCTCCGACCGCCGTGCGCTGCTGCACCGCGAGACCACCGGAGAGTCCGTACCGAGGAGCCGCATCGCGGCAGCCGACCGTGCCGTCAACGCGGACTTCACGGCGCTCCTGCAGGTCGACCGACGGCTGAGGGAGCCGCTGCGCACGACCGTTCCCGGCCTCTCCGCCAAGGGGAAGAGCCGGCTGGCGCCCGCGGCTCTGCGCCACGACTGGGCGCAGCTGGCGTCTGCACCCTCCGACGTCCGCGCCGACGTGCCGCGGTACACCCGGCTCATCGGGAACCTGCTGGCGCTCGGTTCCTACGTCGGCGACACCTCGAAGCTGATTCTCGACCCCGACCTCGACACGTACTACACGATGGCCGGCCTCCTGCTCCGCGAGCCGCAGATGATGAACCAGCTGTACCAGATGGCGGAGCGGGGAGACGCGGTACTGGCCCAGGGCGACCGGTCCACCGGCAATCGGGTACGCATCGCCTACGACGCCACGGTGCTCAACCAGAATCTCCTCCAGCTCAACAGCGATCTGAACCGGGCGTTCGGGGCCACGTCCCACACCGGGCTCCGCCCCGCGATCCAGCCCCTGCTGACCAAGGCCACCTCATCGGTCCGCGAGGTGACCGGCACCGTGAACCGGCAGTTCACGAACAGCAACGGGACCGCGCTCCCGCGGGCCGCCTGGTGGGCCCGGACCGCCGGCGCCATCCGGGCGAACTCGCACCTGTGGAAAGCCCTGTTCAACCAGGAAGACCACATGCTCAACGCCCGCCTGGACAGCCTCCACGACCGCAACCTGCGGGTCCTGGCCGGCATCGCCGCCGTCCTCGCCGTGATCATCGTGGTGGCCGCGCTGCTCTCCCGGCGCATCGCCGGCAACGTGGCCGCCGTGGTGCACGCCGCGCGGGCACTGGCCGCGGGTGACCTCACACGCCGCGCGACGGTACGGAGCGGCGATGAGATCGGCGCGATGGCCACCGCCTTCAACGTCATGGCCGGGAGGCTCCAGGAGAGCTACTCCGCCGTCGAGGAGGAGGTCCGCCAGCGCACCGCGGAGCTGAACCAGAAGACCGAGTCGCTCAGCCTGCTCCAGCACGTGGCTGCCGCCGCCAACGAGGCGGACAGCTGGGAGGACGCGGTGCAGAGGACCCTGGACCTGGTGTGCCGGCACATGGGGTGGCCGGTCGGCCACGTCCACCTCGTCGAGTCCCCGCCCAGGCCGGACTCGCGCACCGGCCGACCCGCTCCGGAGCCGGAGTTCACCACGTCGCCCATCCGGCACGTCGAGGAACAGAACCTGCGGGTGCCGCTGCACGACATCGCCACAGCGGCCGGGCTGTACGAGCCGAAGGGCCTGCCCGCCACGGTGCGCGCCACCGGCCGCCCCGCCTGGATACGTGACATCGCCGTGGGGTCCGCCGGGCCTGACACGATGCCCGGCGACGCCGAGAGTGCCGGGGTGACCGGCAGGATCGCCGTCCCGGTCGTCATCGGGAAGGACGTCGCGGCGGTCCTCGACTTCCTGACTCCGGAGGCCATGGAGCCGAACGACGCCTTGCTGCGGCTGCTGCTCAACATCAGCACCCAGCTCGGACGGGTGCTGGAACGGTCCCGCGCTGCCGCGGAGCTCCAGGCGTCCAAGGAGGCGGCAGAGGTCGCCACCCAGGCAAAGAGCGCGTTCCTCGCGACCATGAGCCATGAGATCCGCACGCCGATGAACGCGGTGATCGGCATGACCGAAATTCTGCAGGACACCCCGCTCAATGCCGAGCAGGTCGAATTTGCTCAGGTCATCCAGAACAGCGGTAACAGCCTGCTCACCATCATCAACGACATCCTCGACTTCTCCAAGTTCGAGGCCGGAAAATTCGACCTCCGGCTTGAGCCGCTACAGCTTCGGCAGTGCGTGGAATCAGCCTTCGACTTCGTCGCTCCGATGGCCGCGGAGAAGTCGGACCTCGACTTGGCGTACATCATCGATCCGGAGTTGCCGGAAGAAATCATCGGAGATATCGACCGGCTGCGCCAGATCCTCATCAATCTGCTCAACAACGCCGTCAAATTCACCGAAACCGGCGAAGTCGTCCTCAGGGTCGCATGGGCCGACGCAGAAGCGGGCTCCTTTCCGGAGCCGCCGGAAACGCTCCACCCGGCCGCTCCCGAGGACGCGCACGGCATCGTCCGCCTCCACTTCTCCGTGTGCGACACCGGCATCGGAATGGCCGCGGACCGCCTGGGCCAGCTGTTCCAGCCGTTCGAGCAGCTCGACACGTCCACCACCCGGCGCTTCGGCGGGACCGGACTCGGACTCGCCATCAGCAAGCGGCTGGCCGAGCTGATGGGAGGCACGATGTGGGTCGAGAGCGAACTGGGCGTGGGGTCGACCTTCCACTTCACGGTGGAAACGCGAGAAGTTCCCGAAGCGATGCGTTCCAGCCGGGTGGTCTCCCGTATCGAGCTCCGAGGAAAACACCTGCTGGTCGTGGACGACAAATCCACGAACCGGATGATTCTCACGCGCCAGGCGGGCGCCTGGGGGATGGTGGTGCGCGCCACCGGATCGCCGCGAGAGGCCCTCGAATGGGTCCGGCAAGGCGATCCGTTCGACATCGGAATTCTGGATATGCAGATGCCGGACATGGACGGCGTCATGCTCGCGGAAGAAATCCGCAGCTACCGGAGCATGGCAGAGCTGCCGTTGTACCTGCTGACTTCTGTTGGCCGCCCCATGGCGACCCGAGAGAGTCTGGCGGAGTTCTCCGGATACCACACCAAACCCATCCGGGCGGCCGAACTCTACACGGACCTGTGCCGCACGCTGCTCGGCGTCACGGTGCCCGCCGAATCGTCCCGTACGGCACAGCGGGCGGAGGCGAAGGAGCGCCGCCCCGCCGCCCTGCGCATCCTCCTGGCCGAGGACAACCTGGTGAACCAGCAGCTGATCGTGCGGATGGTCCGGAAGCTCGGTCACTCGGTGGATACCGTCGGCAACGGAGCCGAAGCGCTGGAGTCACTGCACCACACGCGCTACGACGTGGTCCTCATGGACGTACAGATGCCGGTGTTGGACGGCTTGGACGCCTCCCGGCGGATCCACCAGGCCCTGTCCGCCGCGGATCGGCCGTACATCATCGCCCTCACCGCCAATGCGATGAGCGAGGACCGCGACGCCTGCCTCGCCGCCGGGATGGACGATTACCTCAGAAAGCCCCTGCGCGGCGTCGACCTCGCCGAGGCACTCGACCGTGTGCCCCTCGGTCCGCCCGCGCGGAGTCCGGAGACGGCGCAGCCCGAGCCGGAGGCCGGTGCCGGCACCGAGGCGTCGGCCCTGCCCGTCCTCGACCAACCCACCTTCGCACGCCTGGTCGGCTCCTTCGGCAAGGAATTCGTCAGCCGGCTCATCGATGCCTTCCTGGAGGACTCCCCCCAACTGATCGGAAGCCTTCGCCGCAGCCTGGACCAGGGGGACGGAAGCGAACTCCGCAGAGCGGCCCACACGCTCAAGTCCCACGCGAACACCTTTGGATTCCCACGTCTCGTCCGGCCGTGCCAGGACGCGGAGGACATCGGCGCCAGCGGGAATCCCAGCGAAGCAGCATCGCTGGTGACCCGCATCGAAGGGGAGTACCGCGCTGCGAGAGACAGGCTGGTCGCCCAGAGAGCGGAGCTTGGCCATGACCGATAGCAACGCCGTGACGGACAGAACCGAAAGGAAAGGGCGCATCTTGGTCGTGGACGACGATCGCACGAACCGCATGATGCTCACCTATCGCCTGGAAATGGCCGGGCTGGAGACCGCGACATCCGAGAACGGGCTTGAGGCTCTCCAGATGCTGCGGGAGAGCGACTTCGATGTGGTGCTGCTCGACATCCTCATGCCGGGGATGGACGGCTACGCAACGCTTGAACTGATGAAGCACGATCAGCAGCTCAGCCGCACGCCCGTGATCATGATGTCGGCCGTCGGCGAACTGGACAGTGTCATTCGCTGCCTCGAAATGGGCGCCGAGGACTATCTGCCGAAGCCCCTGGACCACCTCCTGCTGACCTCCAGGGTCAAGAACATCCTGCTGAAGATCCGGCTCGAACAGGTGGAAAAGGCGCTCGCCGAGCTCACCGAGGCCGTGCGGGCCATGGCCGGCGGTGCGCTCCCGGCCGGGGCCCTGGACCAGGTCGCCGAGCAAACCGACCCGGTCGGCCGTCTGGCACGACAGCTTCAGCAACTCGCGGCCGTGACGTCGGAGCGGTAGGCGCACGACGCCCCGGGAGCGGCCGCCACGCTGAGTGACCCCTGCTCGCCTGACGCAACCCACGCCAGAGCAGGGCGGTACACCGGCCGCAGGCCCGTCCCCCGCCTCCTCGCACCACCCCGTCTCCCCGGCCGCCCACCGCCCCGCACCCGGCGCCCCGTTTAGGGGGTCGTACTAGGGGGTTCCCCTAACGACTGCGCCAGGGCGCCGGGTACACGGTGAAGACATACGTCAGCTCCCCGACACAGCCGACGGCACGGAAAGAGGTGGGATGGCCGTGAGGACCCGAGTCCCTTTCGCACACCACGGTCCGCTCGGGTGCCCCACCGGAGCCCGCGTGGCTTCCTGACCCCGCAAGCCGGCCTCGGTCCCGGAGAGAAGCGAGGGCAGACAGATGTTCCCGGAACCGGAATCGTCTCCTGGCACGGCCCGACAGCCCACGGCGGGCACAAGCCTGGCGCCGTACGGCCTCTCCTGGTCCAGGCCGCACGCAAGTGCTCCCGTATGGCGTCCCCCGCCCCTGCAGCCTCCTGCTGCGGCGGATTCCGCCCGGCCGGACCGCGTCGCCATGCGTACCGTCATTCGCACCCGCTGTGTCGCCGTACGTGAGGGCGTCCTGTTTCCGCTGTGCCGTCTGTTGTGGCGGCAGGCGGCGACCGCCGCCGCGCGGGTCGCTCAGCTGGCCCGGTACCTGAGGAGGACACGCGGCAAAGTGATCTCGCAGCCGCTCGAATCGCATGTGCGCGCCGTGCCCCATGCCCGGCGGATCATCCGGACCGAGCTGGCCCGATGGGGGCTGACCGAGCATGTCGAGATCGCCGAGCTCCTGGTGAGTGAACTGGTCACCAACGCCCTCCAGCACGCCTGGGGCCCCATCCAACTGCGGATGTCCCACTCCCTCGTTAACCGGACGCTGCGCTGCGACATCGCCGACGGCTGCCCCGCCGCTCCGCCCGCTGACCGTCCACCGGCCCGGGCCGACGAGGACCACGGCCGAGGGCTGCACCTGGTCGACCAGCTCTCGAACCGCTGGGGCGCACGGCACACCGCCGCGGGGAAGACCGTCTGGTTCGAACTGCGTACCCCCGGCAGCAGGGCCCGGCCACGACGACATCCGCAACCGGGATGCGACCCGCCCTGACGAGCCGTCAGGCAGCGCACCACCGGTCCAGCGACGTTGCGGATAACCGCGGATGACGGACAGGTCGCCTACCGGCTCCACCGGCGGTTTCAGGGAACACGGCCGGCCCCGGCCTCCGGTTCGACGCCCCGGCGTCACCTTGACGAGCCGAAGTCACCACGAGGGCGCTCGCCCCGGCGCGCACAGCGGGCGAGGGCTTTGCCCAGCTCCTTGAGATTGATGGGCTTGGTGAGGTAGTCATCCATCCCCGCTTCGATGCAAGGGCCCCGGTCGCCCTCCATCGCGTTGGCGGTGACTGCGACGATGTAGGGGCGACCCTCTCCCGGCCAACGCGAGCGGATGCGCTGGGTCGCCTCCAGGCCATCCATCTCCGGCATCTGCACGTCCATGAGGATCACGTCGTAGGGTTGACGTTCGAGCGCCGCCAATGCCTCCAGACCAGTGCTCGCGACATCGGCTCGGTATCCGAGTTTGTCCAGCAGCAGTATTGCCAGCCGCTGATTGACCGCGTGGTCTTCTGCGACGAGGATCCGCAAAGTGCCCTGGGGCACGCCCCGCTGCGTTCCCGACCCTCGCTCCACGGCAGAAACAGCACCGGCCAACTGCCCTGTGAACACACTGATGATGGTGTCGAAGAGCTGGGACGGCCTGATCGGCTTGGTCAGGTAGGCGGCTATCTGGGAGTCAGGGAGGTCGTTGCGCTGCTGACCGAGCGAAGTCAGCATGATGAGCGGGATGGAGTGATGCTGCTGGGTGGCCTGGATGGTTTCGGTGAGGGTGGGGCCATTCCTCTCCGGCATCTTTGTGTCAAGGATTCCGAGGTCGAAGTGGGCTCCGGCCGAAAGCCACTCGACCGCTTCGGTCGGTGACTCGGTGGTGATCGGCTGCATGCCCCACGCCGCCATCTGTGTCATCAGGATCTGACGGTTGACCGCACTTCCGTCGATGACCAGCACCCGTTTTCCCGCCAGCTCCGGCCTTACCTCTGGCACAGGGCCGCGCCGCCGGACGTCTGCGGTCCCACCCTCGACGGTGAAGCGGAACGTCGAGCCCTCACCTTGCCGACTGGACACGAAGATCGTTCCGCCCATGAGTTCGCATAGGCGCTTTGAGATGGCCAGGCCAAGACCGGTGCCACCGTAGCGGCGGGTCGTTGAGACATCGACCTGACTGAACAGATCGAACAATCCTTCGATTCGATCGGGCGGGATGCCGATTCCGGTATCCCGCACAGCAAAGTGCCATCGGCACCGTGGGGACACGGCCGACCCGTCGCCGGCATCCGCCAGAGGCTCAGCGTCGACCGTCACTACTATCTCGCCTCGTTCGGTGAATTTCACCGCGTTGCTCAGCAGATTGAGCAGCACCTGCCGGAGGCGGGTGACGTCACCCACCATGCCCTCGGGTGCGTCCGGGTCGACCAGGCAGGCCAACTCGATGTTCTTCGCGGCCGCCTCGGCGGCAACGAGTTCGAGCGTGGCCTCAACGCACTCGCCGACATGGAACGGCTGGTGCTCAAGCTTGAGTTTACTGGCCTCGATCTTCGAGAAGTCGAGGATGTCATTGATCAGCGCGAGCAGGGCCTCTGCGCTCTCACGGACGACGCCGGCAAAGTCGCGCTGCTCGTGGTCGAGCTCCGTGTCGAGCAACAACCCGGTCATGCCGATGATCGTGTTCATCGGGGTGCGGATCTCATGGCTCATTGTCGCCAGGAATGCACTCTTGGCGTTGTTGGCGCTCTCGGCTGCCTCCTTCGCCTGCTGCAGCGCCTCCTCGGCACGTCGCCGGGCCGTGACGTCGGAGAAGGTGACAACCGCCCCGCGGAACTCCCCCTTCTCGCTGATCGGATAGGAGGTGCAAGCCACAGGAAAGAGGGTTCCATCGCGCCGTCTGAACATCTCCCCCTCGGTCTGGCGCCCACGACCGGTCCGATACGCCGCACAGATCGGACATTTCTCGATCGAGCAGGGAAGACCGTTGCGGTGGGTGTGGCTGCACAGCTCGTGCATGTGCTTGCCGACCAGGGAGTCGGGCTCGTATCCCAGCATTTCGGCTGCGGCCTTGTTGACGAACGTGGACTTTCCTTGGAGATCGGTAGCGTAGATACCTTCGGCGGTCGATTCCAGCAACAAATTGACGTTGCGTGCCGCAGTCTCTGCACGCACACGGTCCACGACCCGGCCCAGCTGCGTGCCTATGTTTCCCATCAGGTCGAGCAATGCCCCGTCGGGCTCGGCCGACTGGAACGAGAAGAACTCCAGCACGGCGACGACTTCGTCGCCCACCAGCACGGGGAATCCCATGGCGGCATGCACACCGATGTCGTCCGCATGTCCGACACGGGAGAATTCGGGGTCCTTGGTCACATCAACGATCCATGCAGCCTTGCCGCTGGCAAATACGCGTCCGGGCAGCCCCTCTCCCGGGGTCAGCGGGCTGGCTTCCCTCACCTGCCGGAATGCTCGAAGCTCAGCGGAGTCAGCGGAGTGCCAGACCCGCGAGGGCACCAGCTTGGCGCTCTCGGCTCGTGCCGTATCAGGGGCGAGCCAGTATGCGTGGCCCACCTGCCAGCCGGTGTAGCCACAGACAAGGTCGAGGACAACCTGCGTCGCCTCAGTCAGGTCAGCGGCCTCGTTGGCGGTGACCGCGACACGTTGAAGCAGTTCGAGTTCTCCGGTTCGGAGCCGCACCCGCTCAGCCATGCCGTTGAAGCGCGTGGCGAGTGAGCTGATCTCGCTCATGCCCCCGACCGGCGCACGCACGCGCAAGTCGCCCTCGGCGATGCGCGCGGTAGCGTGGTCGAGCATGCCGACCGGACGGATGATCGCTCGCCGCGCCACAACCGCGACGACCCCCATACCGCACAGCATCACCAGTGCGACGCCGACCGCTGCCGACGAGTATGCCGTCGCCCGGTCGACTTCCTGCGCGGTTTCCCGCTGTGTACGCACGTCTACCAGATCGAACACGCGCCCTATCGGTTGCATGATCCGGGCCTTGGCGTGATGGTAATCCGCACCGTAGAGCAGCGCGGCGGCCCTGTCCCGGCCGGTAGCCGCCCTCGGCGTTCCAGCGGTCCTGTCGATCTCAGCGAAGGCTGTCTCTTCGAGTCGTGCCAGAGCGTCGGAGCGCGACCGGGCAGTCTTGAGCAGGCTCAACTCTTGACCGGTGAACCCTGCCCGCGCGGCGAGCGTATCGAAGCTGACGGCCGGCCCGGAGGAAGTGGGCGGCCGTCCGGTGTCGGTGATCACGTCCCAGTAGACACGGTCGTACTGCTCGGGGCGCGGGGCTCTGCCGTCGCGGATTGCCAGGATCTCGGCGAAGTAGTCCCGGTAACGTGACTCCCCGGTGACCGTGTACGTCCTTGCCATGCGGGTCAGATCATCGGAGGTCTGGCGCAGTTCGTCGGCCAGGCGCAGCGATTCCGAGCGCCGACTCTCGGCCCGTGCAGCGTCCTGCATGCTTTGCACAGCAATTACGCTCAGGGTAAGCACAACGGCAAGCAATAGGGCATTGACCACAACAAAAACACGCACGAGCATTCGGAGCGACACACTCACCCGCCGCCGCACAGAACGCTTCATCGCCACCACTCCTTCGACAGGACACCCTGGCGTCGCTCGTCGATCTCGGTGTGCAGCTGGGCGTCTCTCGTCGATGTCGGCGTGCAGCCGGCTCTCACACCCTCATGAGCCAGGTGCAGTTTGCCGATTCCCAGCGTATCCAACCAGTGACCGGGATAGCGGGTCGGCGAGCTGGACAGGCAGGCTGTGGGCGCCGGTGCGAAGCGTAAAGAGCTGTCCCGTAATCCCTGGCGGGCGCACGACGAATGGCTGGAACAGCCTGAGGTGTCGCCGAGGTGGGAAATCCGTTCCATCAGTCCGGGCTCAGTCAGGAGCAGACCGGCCGTGGTGTAGTAGGTGTCCAAGTCCGGGTCGCGAATGATCTTGGATGTCTCTGCAATACGTTTTCGATCAGAGCACTCAGCGGGCGCAGGCACTGCGTCCCCGCCCCCGCGGGTGCGGCCCAGGTTCGTCCGGGCCCTCGCCGGTCACCGCAGCGTGGCGGCTCTTCATCGCCCCCCTCCCGCGATCAGTTCTCCCGTGGCCGGCTGCTGGGCGCCCTCACGGGGACAAGCTCCTGTCGAAGGTCTGCCAGAGCCTGTCGAGCGGGGCGGTAGGCGGCTTCGGTGTCCTTTGCGGCCGACTTCGTGCCCTCGGACAGTTCGCCGTGTGCGGAGAGTTTCTCCAGCCCCTGGCACAACGACCCCAGCTGCTCGAGCCCGAAAGTCTTGCTGAATGATTTCAGCGTGTGCGCGGCACGGTGTACCTGTTCCGGCTCGTTGTCCTGAATCCCCTGATGGATCTCGTCGATCAGTTGGGGAGAGTCTTCCAAGAACGTGTTGACGAGCTCTATGACGAACGGAGCTTCGAGCGAGTCCACCAGCTCCTGCACGACCTGCGGATTCAGCACGGGTGTACTTGGCATGCTTTCGTCCTCCGATCAGACTGCCGCCCTGGTAGTGGCAGGACACCCTTGGGACCAGCACCTGGCAGTCACGGCATTTCCCGAGCTTGATCGGTTCACTTCGGGCGGCCCCTTCTGGTTATGCATACGGGGAATCACTGAGCACGGACGCCGGGCTACGGCTTGTGTATCGCCGGTTCGGGTGCCCTCGGGCCTGAACCGCACGTGGAAGGCTCGGCCACGGTGACCGCTTCGGCTCACGCCTGATGACAGCTCGGGCGCTGGTGCGCAGCCGTTGATTGCGGTCGGGGATGGAGCGGAGCAGCTCGGGGTGAAATACGCCGTTCTTGCCCTCGTGGCCCGCATCCAAGGCGGCCCCGCAAAACGTCAGCCGCGTCTTGCGCATCGTCGGTCTCACTCACCGCGGCCAGAAAGTAGGCCTTCCAGGGGCGCGCCCCATTCGCGGGCCAGTCGCAATTCCCTCAGCGCTAGCGGCTGGGCCTTCTCTTCCCGGTCCAGCCGATGCAAGCATAGCGCGGCCTCGGACTGCCAGGGCAGGACTGCGGGATGCTGCCCACTGGCCGCCAGGAAGGCCTCAATGAAGCCCGGCACAAAGGTCGCAACAAAGCCGAGGTGGAACTACTGGGGAACATTTGGTCGGGCCAGCGTGGAGCTCGGTAGTCGTCGGCCCGTTCAAATCCGGTGAAGAGTCCGTCCTCACGGCGGAGACCGGCGAAATCAGCGTCTGTTTCCGGGTGGGATTCGGGGCCGGACGCGTGCTGACAGAACGCCGCCAGACAGCGGATCAGGGCAGTCGAGTGTTATCGCGGTCAACTTCATCTGCAGGGGCATGGCACCTCCGGACCGATCGGCGGACTCTCACGATGCACACTCCAGGGA
>NZ_JBHYPE010000054.1:0-45365 GCF_042746015.1 Streptomyces sp. NPDC058773 | reverse complement strand
CGGCACACCCCACCCGCGCAGGCCCGTCACCGCACCCGACAGCCCCGCGCAGCGGAACCGCC
Organism: Streptomyces sp. NPDC058773; assembly: GCF_042746015.1. Classification (NCBI taxonomy): domain Bacteria; kingdom Bacillati; phylum Actinomycetota; class Actinomycetes; order Kitasatosporales; family Streptomycetaceae; genus Streptomyces; species Streptomyces sp. NPDC058773. Next base: position 45,303 of record NZ_JBHYPE010000054.1, on the reverse strand, counting down.
CGCCGAAGGCGCAACGGCGAAAACCCACCACGGCGGGAAAGCCGAAAACGTGGGATAGAAGCAAAGCGCAGCCGAAACGTGGGGGAGAACTACTTCGCGCTGAAGCAGAGACAGAAGGGGTGGCCCGCAGGGTCGAGGTAGACCCGGAAGTCGCGGATGCCCTCATCGTGTTGGACCAGCTTCGCGCCCAGGGCGAGGACCTTCCGTTCGGCCTCTTCGATGTCGGAGTGGGCCACGTCGAAGTCCAGATGGATTTGCTGGGGGACCTCCTGGCCGGGCCACTGCGGGGGGCGGTAGTCCGGTACGCGCTGAAAGGCGAGCGTGCGGCCCGTGGGGCCGGCGATCTCGATCCAGTCGTCGTTGTCGCTGCCCGTGACCTGCCAGTCGAGCATCTCGGCGTAGAAGTTGGCGAGTGCCCGGTGGTCGGGGCAGTCCAGTGCGACGACGCCCAGCTTGATCAGACTCATGGCGTTACCTCCTCAGGCCTTCAACCGGTAACTGCGTTACCGCATGATTGCGGTTTATCGGTAACGTGGCAAGGGTGGCATCCCGAACAGCGCCGGACTCCCTGCGGTGGGTGCAGGATCTGGTGAACACGCTCGATATCGAGACCGGTGAAGACACGCTGGCCGCCGATGGCGGTGCCGGCGTCTTTCTGCGCGACCACGGGGTGCCCGAATCCGCCCCGGGGCACGGCGAGGTGGAGCCCCGGGAGCTGCGGGAGCTGGGTGAGCTGCGGGAGGCGCTCCGGGACGTGTGTCTGGCGCACACCGCCGGGACCGCCGTACCCGAGGCGGCGATCCGTTCGCTGGACCGGCTGCTGGCGGCCGCGCCCCTCGTCCTGGCCATGGAGCCGGACGGCGGCGCCGCGCTGCGGCCGGCCCCGGGGCTCGTCGGCAGCGCGTACCTCACCGCCCGGATCGCCGCGGGGATCGCGACCGCGGTCACCGACGGCACCTGGAAGCGGCTCAAGGCGTGTGAGACCCACGACTGCCGCTGGGTGTTCTACGACCGGAGCCCGGCCGGCCGCAGCCGCTGGTGCACCATGGCGGTCTGCGGCAGCCGGGCGAAAATGCGGACCTACCGGGCCCGGCGTGCGGAGTCCGGGTAACCGGGAGCTACGCCTGCGGGCGGCCCAGGGCGCGGTACGTCCAGCCGGCCTTGCGCCACAGCACCGGGTCCAGGGCGTTGCGGCCGTCCAGGATGCGGCGCTCGGCGGCGACCTCGGCGAGGGCGGCCGGGTCCAGCTCGCGGAACTCGCGCCACTCCGTCAGATGCAGCACCACGTCCGCGCCGCGCACCGCCTCCAGCGCGCTGTCCGCGTAGGCCAGCGTCGGGAAGAGCCGCCGGGCGTTCTCCATGCCCTTGGGGTCGTAGACGGTGACCTGGCCGCCCTGGAGGTGGATCTGACCGGCGACGTTGAGCGCGGGGGAGTCGCGGACGTCGTCGGAGTCCGGCTTGAAGGTCGCACCCAGGACGGCGACCCGCTTGCCGAGGAAGCCTCCGCCGACCGCGTCCCGGGTCAGCTCGACCATGTGGCCGCGGCGCCGCATGTTGATCGAGTCGATCTCGCGGAGGAAGGTCAGGGCCTGGTCGGCACCCAGCTCACCGGCGCGTGCCATGAAGGCGCGCAGGTCCTTGGGCAGGCAGCCGCCGCCGAAGCCGATGCCGGCCCGGAGGAACTTCTTGCCGATCCGGTCGTCGTGCCCGATGGCCTCGGCCAGCTTCACCACATCGCCGTCGGCCGCCTCGCAGACCTCCGCCATCGCGTTGATGAAGGAGATCTTGGTCGCCAGGAAGGAGTTGGCGGAGGTCTTCACCAGCTCGGCCGTCGGGTAGTCCATGACGATGAACGGCGAGCCCTCGGCGATCGGGGCGGCGTACACCTCGCGCAGCAGCTCCTCGGCCCGCGCGCCGGCCACCCCGGCGACGATCCGGTCCGGGTGCAGGGTGTCCTTGACGGCGAAGCCCTCGCGCAGGAACTCCGGGTTCCAGGCCAGCTCTGCGGCCTCGCCCGCGGGGGCCGCCGCGGCGAGCCGGGCGGCGAGCCGGGCCGCGCTGCCCACCGGCACCGTCGACTTGCCGACGACCAGGGTGGGCCGGGTCAGATGCGGCGCCAGCGCGTCGAAGGCGCTCTCCACATAGCTCATGTCGCAGGCGTACTCGCCGTGCTTCTGCGGGGTGTTCACGCAGACGAAGTGGACGTCACCGAAGGCCCCGGCCTCCTCGTAGGACGTGGTGAAGCGCAGCCGGCCGGTCGCGCCCTCGATCCCGGCGACATGGCGGCGCAGCAGCTCCTCCAGACCGGGCTCGTACATCGGGACCTGGCCCCGCTGCAGCATCTCGATCTTCTCGGGGACCACGTCGAGCCCCAGCACCTCGAAGCCCAGCTCGGCCATGGCCGCGGCGTGGGTGGCGCCGAGGTAGCCGGTGCCGATCACGGTGATCTTGAGGGGCATGGACGCTCCAAACAGGCGGGTGCGGCGCGAAGCGCCGGCGTTGAGGGGTGGTGGTCGGGCGACGGGTGGGCGGGTGCGGCGCGAAGCGCCGGCGTTGAGGGGCGGTGGTCGGGCGACGGGTGGGCGGGTGCGGCGCGAAGCGCCGGCGTTGAGGGGCGGTGGTCGGGTGGGCAGGGGAAACGGCGCGGACCGAGCATAGTCGGGAGGGGAATGGCCCACTCCAGCCATGGAGGCGCTGCCGGTGTAACTGTCGGCAACCTCACGTATCCGCAGCCGGGCTCGGCGCCTAGAATCCGGAGACGTATCGGGTTACTTAACGGTAGTTAGCACTAGCAGTCAGCTCACAGGGGAGTGAGAAACCTTGGCGGGAACCGCTGATTTCGATCTGTACCGGCCGTCCGAGGAGCACGACATGCTCCGCGAGTCGGTGCGCTCGCTCGCCGAGGCGAAGATCGCGCCGTTCGCCGCAGCGGTCGACGAGGAGGCCCGCTTCCCGCAGGAGGCGCTCGACGCGCTGGTCGCCAACGACCTGCACGCCGTCCACGTACCGGAGAGCTACGGCGGTGCCGGCGCCGACGCGCTGGCCACCGTCATCGTCATCGAGGAGGTCGCCCGCGTCTGTGCGTCGTCCTCGCTCATCCCGGCGGTCAACAAGCTCGGCTCGCTGCCGGTGATCCTCTCCGGCTCCGAGGAGCTGAAGGCGAAGTACCTGGGCCCGCTGGCCAAGGGCGACGCGATGTTCTCGTACTGCCTGAGCGAGCCGGACGCCGGTTCGGACGCGGCCGGCATGAAGACCAAGGCGGTCCGCGACGGGGACCACTACGTCCTCAACGGCGTCAAGCGCTGGATCACCAACGCCGGCGTCAGCGAGTACTACACGGTGATGGCCGTCACCGACCCGGAGAAGCGCTCCAAGGGCATCTCGGCCTTCGTCGTCGAGAAGGGCGACGAGGGCGTCTCCTTCGGCGCCCCGGAGAAGAAGCTCGGGATCAAGGGCTCGCCGACCCGCGAGGTCTACCTCGACAACGTCCGCATCCCCGCCGACCGCATGATCGGCGCGGAGGGCACCGGCTTCGCCACCGCCATGAAGACCCTGGACCACACCCGCATCACCATCGCGGCCCAGGCGCTCGGCATCGCCCAGGGTGCCCTGGACTACGCCAAGGGCTACGTCCAGGAGCGCAAGCAGTTCGGCAAGCCGATCGGTGACTTCCAGGGCGTGCAGTTCATGCTCGCCGACATGGCCATGAAGGTGGAGGCGGCCCGCCAGCTCACCTACGCCGCGGCCGCCCGCTCCGAGCGGATATCGGCCGGGGGCAAGGGCGAGGACCTGACGTTCTTCGGCGCGGCGGCCAAGTGCTACGCCTCGGACGCGGCCATGGAGATCACCACGGACGCCGTCCAGCTGCTCGGCGGCTACGGCTACACCCGTGACTACCCGGTCGAGCGGATGATGCGGGACGCCAAGATCACGCAGATCTACGAGGGCACCAACCAGGTCCAGCGCATCGTGATGGCGCGCAACCTGCCGCAGTAAGGCGCACGGACGGCAGAGGGCCCCGGACCGCAGCGGCGGTCAGGGGCCCTTCGTGCTCCGGTCAGTTGCTGCTGACCGTGACCTTCTCGTCGTTGTTGAGCTGCTGCACCAGCTGCCGCAGCTTGGCTTTGTCCCAGACCAGGTTGCCGCCGTTGCTGCCGGAGACCGGCATGTTCATGGACTTGCCCTCGCCGCCGGTGACGCCCTTCATCGCGAAGAACATCTCGCCCAGGCTCCACAGGCTCATGTCCTTGTCGACGACGAGCGTGTCCAGGCCGGCGCTCATCGTCGGGTAGAGCTTGAAGGGGTTGAGGATCGTGCCGGGGGTGGCGGTCTGGCTCGCCAGCGTCGCCAGGAACTTCTGCTGGTTCTTCGTACGGTCCAGGTCCTGCTGGGCGAAGGCGTGCCGGGTGCGGACGTAGGCGAGCGCCTGCTGGCCGTTGAGGGTCTGCTTGCCGGCCGGGAAATCGGCGCCGGAGTCCTTGTCCTTGATCGCCTTGGGGAGGTCCATCTCGACGCCGCCGATGGCGTCCACGATGTTGGCGAAGCCGGCGAAGCCGATCTCGACGTAGTGGTCGATGTGCAGCTTGGTGTTGTACTCGACGGTGCGCACCAGCAGCTCCGGGCCGTCCTCGGCGTAGGCCGCGTTGAGCTTGGTGTGTCGTCCGGTCCCCGGGTACTTCTTGCCGGAGTCCGAGCCGATGTAGGTGGGTATCTCCACGTCCGAGTCGCGCGGCAGGGATATCAGCGTCGGGCCGTTGCTGCCGTCGTGCAGGATCATCATCGAGTCGGTGCGCTTGCCCTCGGCGGAGCCGGTGTGCAGCTTGCGCTTCTGCGCGGCGGTCATGCCCTCGCGGCTGTCCGAGCCGACGATCAGGTAGTTGGTGCCGTCGCCGGTCTCCGGGCGGTCGATGACCTTGCTCAGGTCGACCTTGCGGCGGAGCTTGCCGTCGGCCCAGAAGTAGGTGGCGACCGAGGTGACCGCCAGCACCGCGACCAGGGTGATGACCGTCCACTTGATGCGCTTGCCCCAGCGGGGGCGCGGCCGGCCGGGGCCGTCGTAGCCGTCGTCGTAGCGGCCGCCGCCACCACGGCCGCCGCCGTAGACCTGGCCGGTGTTGTAACCGTCGTCGTACGCGTCGTCGTAGCCCTGGGACTGCTGCGGCGGTACGGACGCCCCCCTGCGCGGGGACATCGACGACGGCATCGGAGGCTCGTGCCGCTGATAGCCGGGGCCTGCGTCGCGCCGCACCTGGGGCATGGCGCGCGCACCCTCCGGCTCGGCACTGCCGCTGCCGTATCCGTACCGGTTGCCGCTCTGGTCGCCGGACCACCCGCCCCCGTTCTCGGCTCCGCTCGGACGGGAGGTGCCCCCTTGCCACTGATTCATATGAGGAGTGTGCACGCCGGAGCAGGGTGCTTTACAGGGCGGGTGCGGGATCGGGCCCGTGCTGTTGCAGAGCTGATGCAAAGCCACGGAGGTCTTCCACCGCATACCGCAAGGGGCCATGACCATTCCGACCTGCACGAATGGAAGCGACCATTCCGGAAGGTTTGCGGCGGGAGCGGTGAGACCTGTGTCACGGACCTGCGCAAACGGCGAGATGAGTCTCACGAACGGCACGGGACGGGGCCGCACGGGCGCCGCTTAGGCTGGCTCCATGACCGAACTCGTCACCGACGACCCCGAGGGCGAAGTGGTGGGCAAGCCCACTTCCGTGTCCCGCATCACGCTCAGCCACATCATGACGGCCGGCGACACGAACCTCCTGGGCACGGTGCACGGTGGCGTGATCATGAAACTCGTCGACGACGCGGCGGGTGCGGTGGCCGGACGCCACTCCGGCGGCCCGGCCGTGACCGCTTCCATGGACGAGATGGCCTTCCTCGAACCGGTCCGCATCGGCGACCTCGTCCACGTCCGCGCCCAGGTCAACTGGACCGGGCGCTCCTCGATGGAGGTCGGCGTACGGGTCCTGGCCGAGCGCTGGAACGAGTCCACCCCGGCCCAGCAGGTCGGCTCCGCCTACCTCGTCTTCGCCGCCGTCGACGAGCAGGGCAGGCCGCGCCGGGTGCCGCCGGTGCTCCCCGAGACCGAGCGGGACAAGCGCCGCTACCAGGAGGCGCAGATCCGCCGGACACACCGCCTCGCCCGGCGGCGCGCGATCATGGAGCTGCGCGAACGGCGCGCCGCGGAAGGCCTCGACGACGCATAGCGGCGACCGCGTGCTGCGCGGCCAGCGCCAGCCCGGTGCCGACGACGGTGCCGGCCGCCGCGCAGATCACATCGTCGATATCGGCGATCCGCCCGGCCCGCATCAGCAGCTGCGCCGTCTCGATCACCAGACACAGACCCACGCCCAGCAGGAAGGCGCCGGCGGCCGACGCGCGCGGTGCCGCGAACCGCAGCAGCAGCGGCGCGGGCACGAACAGCGCGGCATTGGCGATCTGCCGCCGCACCAGCATCGCCAGCTCCCCGGGTTCCAGTTGGGCGCCCAGGTCGAACAGCCCCTCACCGGGGCGCCACCACACCGTCGCGTCCCCGGACCCGACCGGCTGGCTGGGCGCGAGCGTCGCCAGCAGGAGCAGCAGCAGCCAGCCCGCGAGCAGTACCCGGGACGTGGTGCGCGGTACGCCGCTGTCGGGGGCGAGCGCCGTCCACAGGGCGAGCGCCATCGCCGCCGCCAGCGCCAGCGCCAGGAAGAGCGCCACCGTGGTGGGGGTGATGCCCAGCACAACCTGCCACACAGTGCGCCCCTTTCAGGACATTGCGAACATCCAGGACATCAACTGCAGCTCCATTTCGTGACGTAGAACGTCTCCCCCCGCTCCATGACGCCCCGGATGCACTCATCCGCGAGCATCTCCACCCGGCCGCTGAGCCCGACGGTGCCACCCTCGGTCCGCCGGGTGCCGAACCAGCCGGGGAACGCGGTGATCCGCTCGTTCTTGCGCTGGTAGCCGAGCCGCACGACGATCTCGTCGAGCCCGGCCGCCGGCCCGAGCCGCCGGTAGGTCGCGGTGTACGTCCCGTCGGCGCCCACCGGCCCCTGCAGGCACAGCTGGCCGCGCACCAGGTCCCCGCAGCCGGTCGGTGCCGGGGGCGCCGGTGGCGCCGCGGCGACGGTGCCCGCGACCAGGCACAGCGCGGCGGCGGCCACCGTGGCCCGGCGCGCCCGGCAGCGGGCCTCCGGCCGGCGCACCGGCGGCCTGGGCAGAGTGCGACGGGGCGCGGGGACGCTCATGCCGCACCCTCGCTCCGCCCGGCCCCGCCGGTGCGAGGTACCCACCCGTTGCCCGTGATCCACCGGCCTCCGGCCGGGAGGGGCCCCATGCTGCGCTCCCTCATGGGCACACGGCCTCGTCCCCGGTGATCGCCGAGATCCGGCCCGGCTTCCGTGGCGGCTCCTCGGCCCGTACCCGCTGCACCGCCGGGTGGTTCCGGCCGACCGTCACCTGCATCACCGGACCCCGTCCGCCGGCCGGCCGCAGCTCCGCGCCGGGCAGCGCGGCGGCCAGCGAGCGGGCCGAACGGTCCCAGCGCGGGTCGTAGGCGATCACCGTGCGGGGCACCGTGCCGAGGGCGGAGTTGCCGGGGGTGCCGGTGGTCGCGAAGCCGGTGGCGTGCAGCGCACCGGCGACCGCAGCGGCCTGCCCGGCCCGGCCGCTGCCGTTGTCGACCTGCACCTGGACCTGGCCCGGCGGGACGTCCACCACCTTGGCCCGCGGCTCCTTCCGGTTCCGGGGCACCGCGATCGGCCGGTCCTCGCGGATCGCCCGGAAGAGCTTCGGCGCCTGCACCGGATCCCAGCGCACGGTCGAGCCGACGCCCGGCACCGGCTGGGCCACATCGCCCAGCGGCACGGACGTGAACTCCGAGGAGGACGGGGTGAAGCCGCGCATCGCCTGCCCGAGATCGACCAGGTCATTGGCCCCGAAGCCCGAATCGGCCCGTACGGACTTGAGCATCGTGTCGGCGACGTCCCTGAAGCGGATGGGGTTCATCAGCACTCCGGAGGAGGTGATCTTGTGGATGAGGGCGGCCAGGAAGCGCTGCTGGCGCTGCATCCGGCCGAGATCGGCGGAGCCGTCCACATGCCGCGCGCGGACGTACTGCAGCGCCTGGCCGCCGTTGAGCCGCGAGCGGCCGACCGGCAGATCCAGCCCCGTGAAGCTGTCCCGCAGCGGCCGTACGGTGCAGATCTCCACCCCGCCGACGGCGTCCACGCTGCGCATGAAGCTGGTGAAGTCGACCTCCAGGTAGTGGTCGATGTGCACCCCCGTCATGTGCTCGACGGTCCGCACGGTGAGGTTGGCGCCGCCCTCGGCGTAGGCCGCGTTGAGCTTGATGGGGTGCTGGGCGCGCGGCCGGCCGGTGACGGCGTCGGTGTGCGCGGGCACCTCGGCGTAGGAGTCGCGGGGCAGACTGATCACGCTGGCGCGGTCCCGGTCGGCGGAGAGGTGCACCAGCATCAGGGTGTCGGTGCAGTGACAGGGCGCACCGCCCAGGTGGTACCGCTGCTTCTCCGCCGAGGTCAGCCGGTCGCGCCCGTCCGTGCCGACGACCAGGAAGTTCAGCCCGTCGCCGCCCCCGGGCCGGTTGCTCATGCCGGTGAAGGCGTCCACCCGGCCGATACCGCTCTCCACGCCGGTGACCACGGCGTGCCCGACGCCGCTCGCGGCCAGCAGCAGTACGGACGCGAGCGCGCCGGTTCGCAGCCCCCAGCGCGGCCCCGGCGGGCGCCGTCGCGCACGGGGCCGGACGGCCCGGCGCCGGGCCGGACGGGGGGAGCGGAACGGCGCGGTCACGGGGGACACCTCCGCGGCTGGACGGCGTGCTCGGGGCCCGGCGGGGAGCGGGGCAGGGCGGAAACGGGAGGAACGGGAGAAGCAGCGGTCAATCCGACCAGGGCACCGTAGGTCGATACGATCGGCTGCAAAGCGCCACACGCCGGGCATCCGCCGCCCGGCCACCCGGCTGCGTCCGAGGGTGTCCGCCGTTCGCGGTAACGTGAGGCGCGATCCCTGCAGTCTCCCGGCGGGCGCTGCCGCCGCTGGCGGCTCCGCCGCGGGCCGTCCCCCCGAGGAAACATGCCGCAGCAGCAGTCCCCGGCCGTCTCCGTGATCATGCCGGTGCTCAATGAGGAACGTCACCTGCGCAATTCGGTCCGGCACATCCTGGAGCAGGAGTACGCCGGTGAGATGGAGGTGGTGATCGCCCTCGGCCCGTCCACGGACCGTACGGACGAGATCGCCGCCGAGCTCGTCGCCGAGGACGCCCGGGTGCACACCGTGCCCAACCCCACCGGCCGCACCCCCGCCGCGCTGAACGCCGCGATCAAGGCATCCCGGCACCCGATCGTGGTGCGCGTCGACGGCCACGGCATGCTCTCGCCGAATTACATCGCCACCGCGGTGCGCCTCCTGGAGGAGACCGGCGCGGCGAATGTCGGCGGCATCATGCACGCCGAGGGCGAGAACGCCTGGGAGGACGCGGTCGCCGCCGCGATGACCTCCAAGATCGGCGTGGGCAACGCCGCCTTCCACACCGGCGGGCAGGCCGGTCCCGCCGAGACCGTCTACCTCGGGGTGTTCCGGCGCGAGGCGCTGGAGCAGCAGGGCGGCTACAACGAGGAGTTCATCCGCGCCCAGGACTGGGAGCTGAACTTCCGCATCCGCGAGGCCGGCGGGCAGATCTGGTTCTCGCCCGAGCTGCGGGTGCAGTACCGCCCGCGGCCGAGCATCAAGGCGCTGGCCAAGCAGTACAAGGACTACGGCAAGTGGCGCCATGTCGTCGCCCGCTACCACGCCGGTTCGATCAATCTGCGCTATCTCGCGCCGCCGACCGCGGTGTGCGCCATCGCGGCGGGCCTGGTGATCGGCGCGGCCGTCACCCCCTGGGGCCTGGTCGTCCCGGCGGGCTATCTGGCCGCCATCACCGCGGGTTCGGTGCCGGCCGGCAAGGGCCTGTCGCTCAAGGCCCGCGCCCAGATCCCGGTCGCCCTGGCGACCATGCACATGGCCTGGGGCGCGGGCTTCCTGACCAGCCCCCGCTCGCTCGCGAAGAAGGTCATCGCCAGCCGCCGCCCGGCGGTCCTGACCCCGGCGGCGGACGCCGAGTAACGGGGCCGCCGGCCCGCTGACGGAGGCCCGTGCGGCTGAGCCGCGGCGGGAACGTCCGCTCCACGCGGGAACGTCCGCTCCACGGCGGGAACCTCTCCTCTACACCCGCCCACCCCCCGAAGGGGGGTGGGCGGCGGGGAAAAAACCAGGCGGCGGAAAAACCCCGGGCGGCCAACTCGCCGCCCCCGCCCAGAAGGTGCGCGACGCCCAGAAGACGTGCCACGCCCAGAAGACGTGCCACGCCCAGGCGTACCACGCCCCTGGAGGCGTACCACGTCCAGAAGGCCTACACCGCCCAGAAACCGCCTAGAAGGTGTACGAAGGATTCACCTTCATACAGGCCTTGGTGTCCTCGCCGTTGAGGGCGTCCGCGCTGTCCGGTGCCTTGTCCGCACCCTTCTCGTCGCCCTGCTTCGGGTACGCCGTACCGCTGCGCCAGTCGTTGCCGACGACCAGCCGCATCCCGGTGGCCGAACTCGACTCCCGGACCGCGCTCTTGGGCAGCCCGAGCGCCTTCGCCAGTGTCAGCGCGTCGCCCCGCTGCCCCTTGTCTTGGTACGTGATCGTGGTGTCGGCCTGCGTGGTGAGCGCGGGGTCGGTGCCGGCCGCGGTGTAGCCCAGGCCGGACAGCTGCTGCTGGACGGCCGACGCGCGGCCGGAGACCGGGCCGTTCACCGTGCTGTTGGTGCCGTTCTGCACCACAACCTTCAGCTGGTCCCTGGGCGTTGCCGGCTTCGGCGCCGGGGTGGCCTTCTTCTTCTTGTCCTTGCCGTCCAGCGCGGTGTCGTTGCGCAGCAGCCCGAAGGTCGCCTCCGCGTCGCCGGGCTTGGGCATGACATACGACTCGCCGGGGCCGTACTGCCAGGGCATGGTGACCATCGTGATGCGCTTGGTCGGCACCCGGCTGAGGTCGCCGCCGAGGTCGTAGAGCTTCTTGACGGTGTCGAGCCCGTCATCGACGGTCAGCGCCTGGGTGGCGGCCTCCGCCAGATCCCGCAGCTGCCCCGGGTTGGAGAGCTTGGTGCCGGCCTTCAGCTGGCGGACCATCGAGTTCATGTACATGTGCTGGGCCTTGGCCCGGCCGATGTCGGTGTTGTCCTCGAAGCCGTAGCGGGTGCGCAGCCACTGCAGGGCCTGGACGCCCTTGACGGGGTGGGTGCCCTTGGTGAGCTTCAGCCCGCTGCCGTGGCCCTTGCTGTCGTGCGAGTAGATGTTGTTGTCGACGCAGACCGGGACGCCGCCGATGGCGTCCGCCATGTCCACCACACCGGCGAAGTCGACCATCATGAAGTGGTCGATGTAGATGCCGGTCAGCTCCTGCCAGGTGGCGAGGGTGCAGCCCGGACCGCCGTGCTGGAGCGACTGGTTGATGGCCGCGGAGGTCTGCGGAAAGACCTCGTGCGTCTTCGGGTCGGTGCAGCGGGGGATCGTCACCCGGGTGTCCCGCGGGATGGAGATCACCGACATGTTGCTGCGGTCCGCCGAGACGTGCACCAGCATCTGCACGTCGGCCAGCGGCTTGCGGTCCGCGTCCTGCCGGGCGCCGCCGAGCTCGATGTTCTTGGCGCTGTTCCGGCCGTCGGAGCCCAGCAGCAGGATGTTCAGCGGACTCTGCCCGAAGGCGTTGGGGTCCGGCTTCTTCAGGCCGCCGCCGCCCAGGGACCGCGGGGCCTTGCGGAGGTTGGCATTGAGGTGCTCGTAGTACCAGTACCCGGCACCCGCGCCGCCCGCTATCAGGACGGCGAGGGTGACGGCGGTCCAGCGCAGCGCCTTGCGGCCCTTGCGGCGCGGCTGCCCCGCCGTGCGGCGCCCGCCGCCGTCGGCGGGCGCACCGCCGTCACCGGCGCCGTCCGCCGAGGGCACGGCGCCGCCGTCGGACGGCGTCCAGCCGGGCGCGTCCGGGGGCAGCCCCTTGTCCTCGTAGCCGCCGTCGTCACCGGCCGGCTCCTCCACTACCGGTTCGCGTCTGCGACGCGACCGGTCACCACGCACACTGCTCAGCCCCATGCGGCCCTCTCCCCGTTATCCGTCCGGTGGTGCGCTCGGCGCCTCGGCGGGGCGGCCGGAACCCGCTCAATTCACTTTGCGCAGATGTTCTTGTCATCTGCATTGACGTTCTGTACCCCGTCCGGGGTTTCGGTCGGCGCCTCGATCGGCGAACCCGGCGCCTTGAAGTCCTTGCCGAGGACGAGCTTCATCGGCTCGCGGTCCCCGGCGTTCTGCCCGGACTTCTTCAGCGCGCTCTTCGGCAGACCCATCCAGTCCGCCAGCGTGGCGGCCTGGTCGGCTTGGTTGGGCGCGTATTCGAGGCGGGTGGCGGCCAGCTTCTCCGGCGCGTTGCCGGCGTTGGTGGAGAGCTTGGCGCCCTTGGTGTTCTGCAGCCAGTCCACGGTCTCCTGGGCCGAGCCGATCGGCCCGCCGCCGTTGGTGACATCGACCCGGACGAGTCCGGCCGGGGCTTTCTTGGCCGGGCCGGAGCTCTTCTTCTTGCCCTTCTTCTTGTCCTTGGCCAGGGTGTGGTCCGCCCGCACCATCGCGAACAGCGGGTCCGCCTTGGCCTTGTCCATGATGACGGTGGCCGGGTCGTCGGGGTTGTCCAGCACCGGCACGGTGGCGAAGGTGACCTTGTCGATGTCGACCTTCTTCAGGTCGGTACCGAAGTCCAGCAGCTTGCCGGCGGTGCCGATACCGGTGTCGACGGTCAGCGCCTTGGTCGCCGCCTGGCTGACGTCGTAGAGCTTGCCGGGGCTGCTGAAGGCGCTGGACTTCAGCTTGCGGATCAGCGAGCTGAGGAACTGCTGCTGCAGCTCGATACGGCTCAGGTCGCTGCCGAAGCCGACGGTGTGCCGGGTACGGACGAACGCCAGCGCCTGCTCACCCTTGACGACGTGCCGGCCGGCCTTCAACTTCAGGTGCGACTTGGGGTCGTTGATGTCCTTGCCCGCGCACACCTCGACGCCGTCCACCGCGTTGGACAGCTCCTTGACCGCGTTGAAGTCGGCCATCATGAAGTGGTTGATCTTCAGCCCGGTCATCTTCTCGACGGTGCGCCAGGTGCAGCCGGGGTCCCGGCCCTCCTGGCCCAGGCTGGTGTTGAAGCGCACCCCGTGCTCACCCGGGATGTTCTTCGTCGAGCCGCCCTTCTTCGTGGGGCAGTTCGGGATGTCGGTGATCATGTCGCGCGGGATGCTCAGCGCGGTGGCGTTCGTCCGGTCCTTGGAGATGTGCATCAGGATCGTGGTGTCCGCGTGGCCCACGCTGCCCGCATCGCCGTAGCCGCCGTTGCCCTTACCGGAGCGCGAGTCGGTGCCGATGATCAGGAGGTTCACCGGGCCGTCGGAGACCGCCTCGTTCTCCACGCCGACGTCGACCTTGTTGATGTTGCCGTCGAGCTGCTGGTAGACGAAGTACGCGGCGCCGCAGCCGGCGACGAGCACGAAGCCCACCACACCGGCGGTCCAGTGCAGCGCCTTCTTCTTGCCCGACTTCTTCGGCTTGCGCTTGCGGCGGCTCGCCGAGCCCGCCTCGGCCGCCGTCGCGGTGGCCGTGCGGCTCGCGGCCGCCCGGCGCGCGGCCCGGCCGCCGGCCGGACGCTCCCCGTCCCCGTCCGCGGCGCCGCCGTCCCGGCCGGCGCGCTGCGTCGGCAGCGGACGGGTGTCGGTGTCGCCGACCTCGGCGTCCCGCTTACGGGCGGCGCGTCTGCCGACCGCAGTGCGGTCGGAGGGGCGAGCGGCGGCTTGACCGGCAGGGTCAAGCCGCAGTTCGTAGTTGCCGGTGTCCGGATCGAACACCCACTGATCGGCGGGATCGACGTTGTTGTCGCCCGCCCGCCCACGGCCTTGCGCGTCCACGGTGCCTTGAGTCCTCCGTCGGTGCCACGCGGCGCCATCCCCTCAAGGCGCTCGGTAGGTCGATTGTGCATTGCTTGGTTCATCGGTCGGCTTGGTCGTGCGACCGGATCGCTCACACTATCCGCCCAGTTCAGCGCCCCGCGACGCCCGTGACAAATTCCACTTACCTACAACTGGGCAATCCGCCCAATCCATTCGAGTCGTCGGCTTGTTTTGCGGCCTCTTTATTCACAGATCCCGCGTTCCGCCGTCGTCCCGGGAAAGGTCGGGCCCGAACTCGGCGACGGTACGGACGGTTCGTCCGGCCGGTCGTCCGAAGATCCGTTTCCGGTGCGGACCGGTTCCTCCCCGGCGCCCTGCGGGGGCGCCACGGTCACCGGAAGATCGCTGTGCAACTGCCCGAAGAGCCGCCCGGCGTCCGGCTGCACCAGCTCATCGCGATTCGGGTCCAGGCGGTACTCCCGCCGCGGCACGGTCATGAACTGGACCTTGCCGGTGGGAATGCGCCGGGTGCTGCGCACCAATTCGTACAGCCCCCGCAGGGAAGCGAGCTCGGTGTCCGTGGTCAGAGAACTCGTCGCGGCATCCAGCACCGGATACAGCCGCGTCGGATTGAGTAGGACACCATTGCTCTGCACTTTCTTCACGAGTGCGCCAAGAAATCGTTGTTGCCTCTCCATGCGCTGGGTATCGCTGCCGTTGCCCAGACTCTTTCGTGCCCGTACGTAACCGAGTGCGGCCTCACCGTGCAGGGTCTGCCGCCCCGCCGGCAGGGTGAGATGCGCCTCGGGATCATGGACCGGCCGCGGCAGACAGACCTCGACGCCGTCCACCGCGTTCACCATCCTCGTGAAACCGACGAAATCGATGATCAAGTAGTGGTCGATGCGGATTCCGGTCAGCTTCTCGACCGTGCGGATCGTGCAGGCCGGGCCGCCGGCCGCGAACGCCGCGTTGAACTGCGCCGGCCGCGGCGCGGTCTCCGTGCCGTCCGGACGCTTGCAGTGCGGCACCTCGACCATCAGATCGCGCGGAATGCTCACCGCTGTGGCGCTCTTCCGGTCGGCCGCGAGGTGCAGCAGCATCGTGGTGTCCGAGCGCTGGCCGCGGCTGTGGCCGTATCTGCCGTTGCCGCCCTTCCGGCTGTCGGAGCCGATCAGCAGCACGTTCTCGGCGTTCGGCGGGCCCGCCGGCGGCCGCTCGGACTCCCACTTCCGCAGCTCCCGCTCGGTGGCGCTGTCGGTGTGGATGTTGCTGTTCAGCTTGGCGTACACCGCCCAGCCGGTCCCGGCCCCGGCCAGTACGAAACCGGCCACCCCGAGCGCGGCCCAGCGGCGCCAGTGCCATCGGTACGGCGGGATGCGCGGCGGCCCCGGCCCGTCCGCCCCCGGCCCCCCGGCCGGGCGTGCGCCCCAGCCGGCGAACCTGGGGGGCTCGGGGGTATCGGTCACGTGTGCGTCCATCCCTCACGGAGTCGGCGTCGCGCCCGCACGCAGGGCCCGGACGGAACAAGAGACGGACGAAACCCGCGCATGGTTGTACGTACTCAAGATCCTGGCCTGAAACGGACGTACCGGCCCGCCCTGGGCCCGTCCGGTCCGCCGGACGGGGGAGCACGGCGCCCTCAGTGCGGCAGCGGCGCCCGGAACGTGATCTTCTCGCTGTTCTCCCGGTCCGCCGCGGCCTCGGCGCCCAGTCCGTCCGCATGACGGCACAGCACCACGGAGCCGCCGGTCGCCAGCGGCGCGTACAGCCCGTACGACAGGCCCTGCCAGCTGTCGTACCCCAGCCGCGACAGCACCCGCGGCGCCCCGGGCATCCCGGCCGCCTCCGCGTCGGCCAGCGCACGCGCCCCGACCCCGGCACCGGTCAGCTCCTCGCCGCCGACGGCCAGCGCCGCGGCACCCGGGTCCACCGGCACGAACGGCGCGAACCGGTCACCCTGGCCCGGCACCTCCACGGCATAGTCCGCGAAGCCCGCCGGCGGCTGCGGGAAGCGGCCGCCCAGCGGGCGCAGCGCCAGCGCCACCCGCTCCCCGGAGCAGGCGCGGGCCGCATCGAGCCGGTCCGGCCCGGCGACCACGAGATCAGCGGCGGCCGGATCGCCGTCCACCTCCGCCACCACACCCACCGACGAGCAGGCCAGCAGCCAGACGGCGGTCTGCCAGTGCGCGGGCAGCAGCAGCGCGAGCCGGTCGCCGGGTGCGGCGGCCAGATCGCCCTGGAGATAGTTGGCGGTCTTGGCCACCCAATTGGCGAAGGTCGCGACGGACAGTTCCACGCGCTCGCCGGTGGCGTCGTCGTAGAAGGTCACCAGCGGGCGGGCCGGGTCCGCGGCGAGCGCGGAACTCAGCAGGTCGGCGGGGGTGCGATCGGTGGCGTTCATCGCGGCCAGGGTACGCGCGGCGGCGGCCGGCGGCGGGCCGGGCCCGGCGGGCCCGCGCCACCGGATCGGCCGATGCCCCGTCAGATCAGCGTTGGCGCGTTCGCTGCGGCCGTGTCCAGGATTTTGTCCATGCGCCCCTTCCTCACGCTCTGTTGCGGCGCCCTGTGCACCGCCGCCCTCGCCCTGCCCCTCGCGCCGAGCGCCGGTGCGAGCGCCGCCCCCGCGCCGCACCCCGCCCGCTCCGGCGAGCTGCCGGGCAGCACCCAGTCCCTGCCGGTGGCGGCGCTCGGCGCACCCGCCCCGCACCCCGACGCCCGCGACTTCGGCACCCCCACGCCGCAGTCCCTCGGCCTGCCGGCCCGCACCGTACGGCCGTTCTCCCTCCTCGGGGTGGTCTGGGACGACGCCGCCGCCGAACTGCGCGGCCGGGTGCAGGTCCGCACCCGCGCCACCGGCGGCGGCGCCTGGTCCGGCTGGCAGGACGTCCAGGTCCACAACGACGACGCGCCCGACCTCGGCTCCGCCGAGCGGCGCGACAGCGCGGTCCGCGGCAGCACCGCGCCGTTGTGGGTCGGCGACTCCGACGCCGTCCAACTGCGCATCACCCCCGAGACCCACGACCGCGCCCGCGCCGGCCTCCCCGGCGGGCTGCGGCTGGAACTCGTCGACCCCGGCCGGGCACCGCGCGGCGTCCGCGGTGCGCACGCCGACCCGCCCGCCCCGCTCGGCCCGGAGGCCACCGCGGCCTCCGCCGCCAACGCCGGGCTCGCCCCGCTCGGCGCCACCGAGATCCCGGCCCTCGACCAGGCCGCCTCGCAGGGCGACGCGGTCGCGGAGGACGGGGCGCCGCCGGGCCGCACCTACGTCGGACCGCGCCCGCGGATCGTCACCCGGGCCGGCTGGGGCGCCGACGAGCAGCTGCGCGAGAAGGCCTTCACCTACACCCGCACCGTCCGCGCCGCGTTCGTCCACCACAGCGGCTCGGGCAACAACTACGACTGCGCCGAGGCCTCTTCACTGATCCGCGCCATGTACCGCTTCCACGTCAAGAGCAACCACTGGCGGGACATCGGCTACAACTTCCTCATCGACAAGTGCGGCACGGTCTACGAGGGCCGGGCGGGCGGCGTCGCCAAGCCCGTCATGGGCGCCCACACCCTCGGCTTCAATACGGACAGCACCGGTATCGCCGTCCTCGGCACCTTCACCGACGACGAGCCGCCGCAGCCCGCCGTCGACGCCATCGCCCGTCTGACGGCCTGGAAGCTCGGCCTCCACAGCGTCGATCCGCGCGCCACCATCCAGATGCTGTCCGGCGGCGGAAACCGCTTCCCCAAGGGCACCAAGGTCCCTCTGCACGTCATCTCCGGCCACCGCGACGGCTTCACCACCGACTGCCCCGGCGTCCACCTCTACAACAAGCTCGCCGCCACCCGCCTGGCCGCGGCCGAATTGCAGGGTCGCTGACCGGCTTCCGGCCCGCGCTCCTCCCGTGGCCTGAACGGCACCCGGGCGCCCCATCACGGAGGGCATCCGGGAGCCCGTCTGCCTACACTGGTCGGCCGATCAGCCGACCCCAGCAGGAAGCAGAGACCACAGTGAGCGTCGCACGTGCAGCCGCTCGGCTGTGGTCGACGACGAGAGCCGCACCGCTGCGCTGCACGGGCGGAGAAGCGAACAGAGGACACAGTGACTGAAGCGATCCTCCTGGTCGGCGGCAAGGGCACCCGGCTGCGCCCGCTGACGGTGCACACGCCCAAGCCCATGGTCCCGGCGGCGGGTGTGCCGTTCCTCACCCACCAACTGGCCCGCGCCCGGGCGGCCGGTGTCGAGCACATCGTTCTCGCCACCTCCTACCTCGCCGAGGTCTTCGAACCGTATTTCGGCGACGGTTCGGACCTCGGCCTGCACCTGGAGTACGTCACCGAAGAGGAGCCGCTGGGCACCGGCGGCGCCATCCGCAATGTCGCCTCGCGGCTGCACTCCGCCCCCGACGACCCGGTGCTGATCTTCAACGGCGACATCCTCACCGGCCTGGACATCGCCGCCCTGGTCGGCACCCACCGCACCTCCGGCGCCGATGTCTCGCTGCACCTCACCCGGGTCGAGGACCCGCGCGCCTTCGGCCTGGTGCCCACGGACGGCACCGGCCGGGTCACCGCCTTCCTGGAGAAGCCGCAGACCCCCGAGGAGATCGTCACCGACCAGATCAACGCCGGGGCGTACGTCTTCAACCGGTCGGTCATCGACACCATCCCGGCCGGCCGCCCGGTCTCCGTGGAGCGCGAGACCTTCCCCGGCCTGCTCGCCGACGGCGCCCACCTCCAGGGCATGGTCGACTCCACCTACTGGCTCGACCTGGGCACCCCGCAGGCCTTCGTCCGCGGCTCCGCCGACCTGGTCCTCGGCCGCGCCCCGTCCCCGGCGGTGCCCGGCCGCCGCGGGGAGCGCCTGGTCCTGGAGACCGCAGAGGTCGCCGGCGACGCCAAGCTCTCCGGTGGCACGGTCGTGGGCCCGCGCACCGTCATCGGTGCCGGTGCCGCACTCGACGGCAGCGCCGTCCTCGAAGGCGCGGTCATCGAACCGGGCGCCCGTATCCGTGACTCGCTGATCGGCGCCGGGGCGCACATCGGGGCCCGTGCGGTCCTGGACGGCGCGGTCATCGGGGACGGCGCACGGATCGGCGCCGACAACGAGCTGCGCGACGGCATCCGCATCTGGTGCGACGCCGTGATCCCGGCCGGCTCGGTCCGCTTCTCGTCGGACCAGTAGATGCCGCTCCCGCGGGAATGCCACTCCCCGCGGGAATGCCGCCCGGCAGCACCGCGTTGAGGCCCCGAGGGGGCGCTCGCCACCCCTACGGGATGCGTTCGCCCACCCCTTACGGTCCGCCCCGCGGTAACCCCCACGCCCCGCCCCCCGGACCCACCGACGCCCCGCCCCGCTGTCACCCCCATCCCCTAACCTGGCCGCATGCCCGCCCGTACCTGGGGTCCGCCCGGCCCGTTCGACCTGCACCGCACGCTGGGTGTGCTGCAGCGCGGCCCCGGCGACCCCGCGTTCGCGGTGCGCGGCGGTGAGCTGTGGCGCGCCTGCCGCACCCCCGAGGGGCCCGGCACGCTCCGTGTCGCGGCCCGGCCCGCCGCCGCCCGGATCGAGGCCGAGGCCTGGGGGCCGGGCGCCGACTGGCTGCTGGAGCACCTCCCCGAGCTACTGGGGGAGTCCGATGACCCGGAGCGGCTGACCGCCCGGCACCGCGTCGTCCATGAGGCCCGCCGCCGCCACCCCGGCGTCCGGCTCGCGCGCACCGGCCTGGTCCTGGAGTCGCTGATCCCCTCGATCCTGGAGCAGAAGGTCACCAGCGACGAGGCCTACCGTGCCTGGCGGCTGCTGCTCCAGCGGCACGGCGAGCCCGCCCCCGGCCCCTGGGAGCGGATGCGGGTGATGCCGGAGCCGCGCGGCTGGGCGCTGATCCCCTCCTGGGAGTGGCACCGCGCGGGCGTTGACGCCAAGCGCTCCTCGGCGATCCTGCGCGCCGTGCGGGCCGCCCGCCGTATGGAGGAGGCCGCGGGGATGGACCTCGCGGACGCCACCCGGCGGCTCACGGCGCTCCCCGGCATCGGCCCCTGGACCGCCGCGGAGACCCTGCAGCGCACCCTCGGCGCCCCGGACGCGATCACGGTCGGCGATCTGCATCTGCCGAAGATCATCGGCTACGCCCTCACCGGCCGCCGCGGCACCACCGACGCGGAGATGCTCGAACTCCTCGCGCCCTACGAGGGCCAGCGGCACCGCGCCGCCCGGCTGATCCTGCTGTCCGGCCGCGTCCCGCCGCGCCGCGCCCCGCGCTTCCCCGTGGGTGACATCGCCCGGCTGTGACCGCCGGGCGGGGGCGGGTCAGCGCACGACGACGAAGTCCTCGGCGGAGCGTGCCCGGCGCTGTGCCGGTGCCGCCGCCGGACGCCCGATGGCCACCGCCCCCATCGGCTCCCAGTCCTCCGGCAGCCCCAGCACGTCCCGCACCACGTCCCGGCAGAACATCGTCGACGAGATCCAGGCCGAGCCGAGGCGTTCGCCCGCCAGCGCCACCAGGAAGTTCTGAATCCCGGCGCCGTTGGCCACGATGAACATCTCGCGCTCCGCCGTGCTCCGCCGCGCGTCGGGGTAGGCGTGCGAGCCGTCGGTCACCATGCACGGCACCGCCAGATACGGCGCGGCCCGCAGCAGGTCCCCGCGCCGGACCCGCTTGGCGATCGACTGCTCCGTCTTGCCGTCCCGGCGCAGATCCGCGATCCAGGCGTCCCGCATCGCGTCCAGCAGCCGCACCCGCACCTCCGGCGACTCCAGGAGCACGAACCGCCAGGGCGTGGTGTGGTGCGGCGCCGGAGCCGTGAGCGCCGCCGCCACGGCCCGCCGGACCGCCCCCGGATCGACCGGCTCGTCGGCGAAGGCGCGGACCGTACGCCGCGCCGTGACCGCCTCCCGTACGGCCTCCGAGGTGCCCAGCCGGAACATGTCGTCCTCGGGGGCCCGCACCAGGGCGCGCGCCCCGTCCGACTCGCCGGTGTCCCCGACGACATGGGCCAGGCCCCGCACCACCGCGACCGGCAGCCCGGTGGCCTTGCCCTTCACCAGGTCGCCCGCGGCGGCCAGTTCGTCGGCGGTGGCCACCACCGTCGCGCTGAGCGGATTGCCGTACGCGTCCGTGCCGCCGCGCAGGTCGTCCAGCACCCGCACCCCGGCCGCGCCGATCGCGACATCGGTCAGCCCGCTGCGCCACGGCCGGCCGAAGGTGTCGCTGATGACGACCCCGACGTCGACGCCGAGTTCGGTGCGCAGGCCCGCGCGCAGGGCGCGCGCCGAGGCGTCCGGGTCCTCCGGCAGCAACAGCACCGTCCCCGCGGGGGTGTTGGAGGCGTCGACTCCGGCCGCGGCCATCACCAGCCCCTGCCGGTTCTGCACGATCCGCAGGGTGCCGCGCCGGGCCACCACGCGCACCGTCTCCCGGTCGATCGCCGCCTCGCGGTCGGTGGCCTCGACCACCCGGCCCTCGGCCTTGCTGACGATCTTCGAGGTCACCAACAGCACGTCGCCGTCGGCGAGTTGTGGCATCCCCTCGGCGGTCGCCGCGGACGCGATCAGCTTGACGAGATCGTCGCCGGGCCGCACCTCGGGCACGCCCGGCAGCGCCCACACCCGGTAGGCGGGCACCTCGGCGGCGTCCTTCACGCCCGGACCTCCGCGGCCAGCTCCAGCGCCTCGCGCACCATCGCGGCCGTGGCGTCCAGGTCCGTCATCATCAGCGGCACGGCGCGGCAGCGGATTCCGGCCGCCTCGACGTCGGCCACCGCGCCGTCGTCCACGGAGTCGACCAGCCAGCCGTCCAGCAGCCCGGACCCGTAGTGGCGGGCGACGGCCGCGGCGGTCGCCTCCACCCCGACGGCCGCCAGCACCTTGTCCGCCATCCCGCGGACCGGGGCGTCGCCGACGATCGGCGAGAGCCCGATCACCGGCACCCCGGCGTCCGCGATGGCCTCCCGGATGCCCGGCACCGCCAGGATCGTCCCGATGCTGACCACCGGGTTGGACGGCGGGAACAGCACCACGTCCGCCGCGCCGATGGCCTCCAGCACGCCGGGCGCCGGCTTGGCCTGGTCGGCGCCGACCGGCACCACGGCGTGCGCGGGCACCGAGGCCCGCAGCCGCACCCAGTACTCCTGGAAGTGGACCGCCTTGCGCTCGCCCTCTTCGTCGATGGCCACATGGGTCTCGACCCGGTCGTCGGACATCGGCAGCAGCCGCACGCCGGGCTGCCAGCGCGCGCACAGCGCCTCGGTGACGGCGCTGAGCGGATATCCGGCGCCGAGCATCTGGGTCCGCACGATGTGGGTGGCGAAGTCGCGGTCACCGAGCCCGAACCACTCGGGGCCGACGCCGTAGGCGGCCAACTCCTCCTTCACCCGGAAGGTTTCGTCGGTGCGTCCCCAGCCCTGGTCCTCGTTGATGCCGCCGCCGAGCGTGTACATCACGGTGTCGAGGTCGGGGCACACCTTGAGCCCGAACAGATGGATGTCGTCGCCGGTGTTCCCGATGACGGTGATGTCCGCGTCCGGAGCCGCTGCCTTCAGTCCCCGCAGAAAGCGGGCGCCGCCAATACCGCCGGCCAGAACCACGATTCGCATGGCCCCAGCATGGCAGGGCGGTGCGCCGCGGTGTCAGGGGGCCAGTACCCCGGGCGGCGCGGTCGCGGCCCCGGAATCCGCGGCCTGGCTGGGGTGCATCGGCATGTCGGTCAGCCCGGGGAAGTACACATGCAGGCTGACGGCCGGGGTCAGGGCGTCGTTGACGACCTCGTGGACGTAGCCGGGGGCGAACACCCGCTGCGAACCGGCGCTGAGCGTCCCCGGCCCGTCCTGGGTGTGTTCGGTCAACTCGCCCTCCAGAACGGTCAGCACACCGGAGGACGCCCCGTGGTCGTGCCGCCCGCTGCCCTGGCCCGGTACCCAGCTCAGCAGCCACACCTCGTAGCCCGGTCCGGTGTGCAGCCGGTGGTACCAGCGGGTGGTGGCGTCGTAGCGGACCAGCGGGGCCCAGGCGGCGCGGTCGGCGGCGATCGCGCGGGCCAGCCCCGCGAAGCCGGCGACGGTGGCCGGGTGTGCGGGAACGGGCGGGAGGAGGTGGGGGAGGGCGAGCGGGTCGCCGGCGATCTGGACGTCGCTGTTCATGGGTTTCGGGTTCCTCGGCGAAGTGCTGGGGTGGCGCAGGGCTGCGGCGCGGCGCGGGCTCTCCCTGTAGGGGGCGCGGCGCGGCGGCGCGGAGCAGGGGTGCTGCGGGGTGGTGCGAGCGGGAAGCTGGAGCTCGGTGGCTTCAACAGCTGGAACAGCGACAACAACAGCGAGCCTGCGCAGCGCGGAGCGACCCGTGGGCACAGGTCGGTCGGGGCGCGAGGGTCGCTGGCATGGGGTCAAGGAGACCGGGTTCGCGGCGCGATGTCAACCGGATGTCTGGTTTGACGTAAATCTTTCACCTCATCCGGTTACTCCGCCCGACGAAAGGTTTGTGCACTGTGAGGTGCGGAGACATCGACCGGCAACCGCGCCTTCAAACGCCGCTGTGGCCCCGTGATCCGCCTGTGATCTCCCCCGCTTCGGCGCGCGGGGGTGCAACGTGAACGCCGCCTGGTCGCGTCTTGAGGTGTGAAGAGGACGCGCCGGGAGGGCGCGCCCGGGGAAGTGTCCTGGTTTTTACTGATTTGAACACTTTCCGCATCCGCTTGGTTCCGCCGAGTGAATAAGAGGCTCAATAGCAGATCTCGGCTTGACTGGCCCGGATCACCACACTTGTAATTTCACTCGTGTCGTTCAGCCGAAATCGATCACGGCTTGATCACGGGGACGTAAAGACAGACGAGGGGCGCACATGACCGAGCTGTTCCAGGAATTGCTGGTCGAGGAGGCGGACGAGGAGCTCGGCTGGCAGGAGCGCGCACTGTGCGCCCAGACCGACCCCGAGTCCTTCTTCCCGGAGAAGGGTGGCTCCACCCGCGAGGCCAAGAAGGTCTGTCTCGCCTGCGAAGTCCGGTCCGAATGCCTGGAGTACGCGCTCGCCAACGACGAGCGCTTCGGCATCTGGGGCGGCCTGTCCGAGCGCGAGCGGCGCCGGCTCAAGAAGGCCGCCGTCTGACGATGACAGCCGAGCCGGACCCATCGGGGGCGGGCGGCCCCGAGCGCCACGCCGCCGTACCACCCCAACTCCCCATATCCCCCTATAGCGAACCCTCCGCCTCCAGCGACCTGCTCGCCGGAGGCGGACTGCTGTGTACGGACCCGGTCGGGGCACCGGCGCGAACCATTAGTGTGGGGCCCCGTCCGAGATGCGCCGCCGCCCCGCCGGGCGCGCGCGTCGCCTCGTAGTCCGTCGCAGTGTCTTCCGGGGGCGGGGCCCAGCGCGACTTCGCCGCGGGCCTTCGAACTCCCGGGTCCGGAGGGCCCGTACCTCGATGTCCGTGCACAGCCAGTCGGCGGCCCAGGCCGCCTCACACGCAGCTGCCACCCCAGAGTTCCCCCGGCACGTCGTCACCGCCGTGATCGTCTCCCATGACGGTGCCCGCTGGCTGCCCGACGCGCTCAACGGCCTGCTCGGCCAGGAGCGCCCGGTGCAGAACGTCATCGGCGCCGACACCGGCAGCGCGGACAGCTCCGCCCAGCTGCTCGCCGAGGCCATCGGGGACCAGCGGGTGCTGCACCTCGCCCGCCGCTCCGGGTTCGGCACCGCCGTCGACGAAGCCGTCCGCACCGCCCCGCAGCTCACCCCCGACGATCTGCCGTATCTGCGCCGGCCCAGCGGCTGGGACCCGGTCACCCGCACCTGGCGCGACGAGGCGTACGAGATGCCGGAGTTGCCGCACGGCGAACCGGTCCAGTGGCTGTGGCTGCTGCACGACGACTGCGCACCCGAGCCGGACGCGCTCGCCGAGCTGCTGCGGGTCGCCGACGCCAGCCCCTCCACCGTGATCGTCGGCCCCAAACTGCGCAGCTGGTACGACCGCCGGCAGTTGCTCGAGGCCGGCGTCAGCATCGCCCGCAGCGGCCGCCGTTGGACCGGCCTGGACCGCCGCGAACAGGACCAGGGCCAGCACGACCAGGTGCGCTCGGTGCTGTCCGTCTCCACCGCCGGCATGCTCATCCGCCGTGACGTCTACGAGGAGTTGGGCGGTTTTGACCGCCGGCTGCCGCTGATGCGGGACGACGTCGACCTGTGCTGGCGCGCCCAGGCCGCCGGCCACCAGGTCCTGGTCGCGCCGGAGGCCATCCTGCGGCACGCCGAGGCCGCCGCCCGCGAACGCCGCCCGATCGACTGCGTCGGCCGCTCCGTCGCCAACCCGCACCGTGTCGACAAGGCCGGCGCCGTCTACACCCTGCTCACCAACACCCGCGGCGCGATCCTCCCGTACGTCCTGCTGCGGCTGCTGATCGGCACCTTCCTGCGGGTGCTCGCCTACCTCGTCGGCAAGGTCCCGGGCCAGGCGCTGGACGAACTCGCCGGGCTCTTCGGCACCCTGCTGCGGCCCGGCAAGATCCTCGCCGCACGCAAACGCAGAGGCCGGCCCGCGGTCGACGGGAGCGAGCTGCGGCCTCTCTTCCCGCCACCGGGCGCGACCGTCCGGGCCACCGTCGAGCAGGTCGCCGGCAACCTCGCCGGGCGGGCCGCTCCGGATGTCGCCTCGGCGGGCCGGCACGGCGCGGTGGAGTCCGGGCCCGGCGGTGACGACGCCGACTTCCTGGAGATCGAGCAGTTCGCCCGGCTCAAGCGGATCGCCCGCAAACCGGCCCCGCTGCTCTTCCTCACCCTGCTGCTGGTCTCGCTGGTCGCCTGCCGCGGACTGCTCGGCTCCGGCGCCCTGACCGGCGGCGCGATGCTGCCCGCCCCCGGCAGCGTGTCCGACCTGTGGTCGGCGTACCTCGACAGCTGGCATGCGGTCGGCGTCGGCGGCAGCGCCTCCGCGCCCCCCTACCTGGCGGTCGTCGCCCTGGTGGCGAGCGTCTGCCTCGGCAGCACCGGCTTCGCCGTCACCCTGCTGCTGGTCTGCTCCGTCCCGCTGGCCGGACTCACCGCCTACTTCGCCTCCCGCCCGCTGGTCGCCTCCCGGCTGCTGCGGGCCTGGGCCTCCATCGCCTACGCCTTCCTGCCCGCGGCCGCCGGCGCGCTGGCGGGCGGCCGGCTGGGCACCGCGGTGCTCGCCGTCCTGCTGCCCCTGATGGCGCGTGCCGCGATCGCCGCCGGCGGGCTGCGGCTGCCGGCCGGAACCCGGCCCAGCTGGCGCGCCACCTGGGCGTTCACGCTGCTGATCACCTTCACCATGGCCTTCACCCCGGTCGTCTGGCCGGTCGCGGTGCTGCTCGGCGTCGCGCTGCTGGTGCTGCGCTTCCTGGACGGCAATCGTGAGCTGCTGCTCGCCTACGGGCTGCGCTTCCTGGTGGTGGCCGTCGTGCCGTTCGTGGTGCTGGCGCCCTGGTCGCTGTCGTTGCTGAGCCGGCCGTCCGGCTTCTTCCAGGAGGCCGGGCTCGACTACGGCGCCGGCTCCGCTTCCGTGCTCGACCTCATCGGGCTCAGCCCCGGCGGTCCCAAGGCCGCCGGCGGGGTGCTGTTCCTCGGCATCGTGCTGGCCGCGCTCGCCGCGACGCTCCGCGACGAGCGGCAGCGCGCGATCCGCATCGCCTGGGCGGTGGCGCTGGCCGGGCTGCTCTTCGCGGCGCTCGGCAACGCCTCCGGCTGGACCGGGCCCGCGATGCTGGTCTACGGCCTGGCGCTGCTGTGCGCCGCGGCGCTCGGCGCCGAGGGCATCCGCACCCGGATGGCCAGCCTCGGCTTCGGCTGGAAGCAGCCGGTCGCGGTGCTGATCGCGGTGGCGTCCGTGCTCGCCCCGCTCTACGCCGCGGTCAGCTGGATGATCACCGGTGCGTCCGGCCCGCTGGAGCGCCGTAACCCGGAGCAGGTCCCGGCGTTCGTCGCCGAGGAGTCCGGCACCGCGGACCGGGCCCGCACCCTCGTCCTCGACGGCACGCCCGGCCATGTCGACTACACCCTCGTCCGCGGCTCCGGCGCCCGGCTCGGGGACGCCGATCTGGCCGCCGCGGCGGGCGAGGACAAGCGGCTCGGCGGCATCGTCGCGCACCTCGTGGCCGGCTCCGGCGCCGACCAGACCAGCCAGCTCGGCGGCTACGCGGTCCGCTACGTCCTGGTCAGGGACGGGGCGCCGCGCGAAATGGGCCGGGTGCTGGACGCGACCCCGGGTCTGACCCGGCTCAGCCAGGACGACGGCAGCGCCCTGTGGCGCGTCGACCGGCGGGTCTCGCGGGTCTCGATCGTCCCGGGCGCGGCCAAGGACGGCACCAGCGCGGGCGAGGCCGTCGCCCCCGTCGCCGTACCGGCCGGTCCCGTCGAGGCGCACGCCAAGGTGGCCGGCGGGGACAGCGGCCGGGTGCTGCGCCTCGCGGACAGCGCCGACGAGGGCTGGCAGGCCACCCTCAACGGCACCCCGCTCAAGCCGGTGACCGTCGACGGCTGGGCCCAGGGCTTCGCGCTCCCCGCGGAGGGCGGCACGCTCGACCTCACCCACGAGAACCCGATCGGCCACACCCTCTGGCTGTGGGCGCAGGGCCTGCTCGCCGTCGTCCTGGTGGTGCTGGCGCTGCCGGGCCGCCGCCGGGAGATCGACGACGACCTGCCCGAGGACGCGGCCGCCGCGCAGGCCGCCGCGGCGTCCGGCGACGGCCGCCGGGCGCGGCGTCTGCGGGCCCAGGCCGAGGCGGCCGGCGCCCCTGCGGCGGGCACGGATGACCAGCCGCCCGCCGCGGCCGGCGACCCGGCGGATGCCCCCCTGACTCCCGGCGACCCGTATGCGGCGGTGCCGCAGCAGCCGTCCTACGCGGAGTGGCAGGCCGCCCAGCAGGCCGTGCCGGGCGAGGCCGTGCCTCCGGGCCAGGCCCCCGGGCAGCAGCCCTACGCACCGGCCGACGCCTACCCGGACGGCCGGCCCGGACCGTACCCGCCGGCCGATCCCTACCAGGCCGCCGACCCGTACGCCGACCCCTTCCAGGCGGGCGCCTACGACCCGTACGGCTACGGGCAGCAGCAGTACGGCGACGGCGGCCCGCAGCATCAGCAGCCCTACGACGACGGCGGGACCTACCCCGGCTCCTACCCCGAGCCGCGCCGTGACGGGAGCGACCAGCAGTGAAGCGCACCATGATGTCCCTGATCGGGGTGGCCGTCGCGCTGGGCGCGGTCACCGGCGTCGCCGCCGTGGCCGCGCCGGACGACGGCGGCCCGGCCGTCCCCCGCGGCGGCAGCCGGCTGCCCGTCCAGCGCTCCGCGCTGCTGTGCCCCGCTCCGACCTCCTCCGAGGTCGGCGAGACCACGTACACGGCCTTCGCCCCCAAGGGCGCCGCGGCCGGCGCGGGCGGCAAGAAGGGCACCGCCCGGCTGCTGCCCGCCGGGACCGTGCGGGACGCCGGCGACGGCGCCGCCGGCAAGGGCAAGCAGAAGGGCAAGGACAAGGGCGAGGCCGCCGCGGACTCCGCGGCGGGGCAGCGGGTCGCCCCCCGCGACACCAAGCCCGTGGTGCCCCTCCAGGAGGCCGGCGAGCCGGTCACCACGACCACCGACAGCGCCGACGCCCCCGCCCTCGTGGGCGACGCGGACGGCACCCTCGCGCCCGGCTGGACGGTGCAGCAGACCACCTCCGTCGCGGCCGGCGCGGGCCGCGGCCTCCTCGGGCTGAGCTGCACCGCCCCCGACACGACGTTCTGGTTCCCCGGCGTCAGCACCGCCACCGACCGCCAGGACTACGTGCACCTCACCAACCCCGACGCGACCCCGGCCGTCGTCGACCTCGAACTGCACGGCAAGGACGGGTCGTTGGCGGGCTCGGCGGGGGAGGACATCTCGGTACCGCCGCACACCACGGTCCCGGTGCTGCTCTCCACCCTGACCAGCAGTCCCGCCACCAACGCCGCGCTGCACGTGGTCGCCAGGGAGGGCCGGGTCGGCGCCGCCGTCCAGGCGAGCGACGGCAAGCTCGGCAGCGACTGGCTGCCGCCCGCCGCGGACCCGGCACCCGGCGTGGTGCTGCCCGGCATCCCGAAGGACGCCACCTCCGTCCGGCTGGTGGCCCTCGCCCCCGGTGAGTCCGACGCCGACCTGAAGGTCCAATTGGCCACCCCGACCGGGCTGATCACGCCCGCCGGGCTGGAGACCCTGCACCTCAAGAGCGGGATGACCACCGCCGTGGACCTCAAGGACCTCACCAAGGGCGAGGCCGGCTCACTGGTGCTCACGCCCACCGACGCCGACGCCAAGACCCCGGTGACGGCCGCGCTGCGGGTCACCCGCGGCAAGGGCGCCAAGCAGGAGATGGCGTTCATCCCCGCGACCCGGCCGGTCGAGAAGCGCGCCACCGCCGCCGACAACCGCGACCGGGGCAGCACCCTCTCGCTGGTCGCGCCCGAGAAGGGCAAGGACGCCAAGGTGAAGGTCACCGCGTCGGCCGGCAGCGGCGGCGGCACCCCGGTCACCAAGACCTACACGGTCAAGGGCGGCAGCAGCCTCGACGTCGAGCCGCCCCGTCCGCAGGGCCTGAAGGGGAGTTACGCGCTGACGGTGGAGCCGGAGGCCGGCAGCGGCCCCGTCTACGCGGCCCGCATGCTGGCCCGGCCCCAGGGCGGGCTCCCCGCGTTCACCGTCCAGCCGATGCCCGATGACCGAGGCTCCCGCCTCGTCCCGACCGCGGGCCAGGATCTGTCGGTCCTGACCAACTGACCGCGGACCGTCCGAAGGACCCGCGCGGCGGCCTCACTCCTGGCCGTAGCGCGGGTCCACCGACTCCGGGGCCAGTCCGAGGAGTTCGGCGACCTGCTCGACCACGACCTCGTGGACCAGCAGCGCCCGCTCGTCACGGCCCTTCGTCCGGATCTCCACCGGCCGCCGGTAGATCACGATCCGGTCGCGATGTCCGCCCGCGGCCGGCACCATCCGCCCCAGCGGCACGGTCTGCGGGTCGCCCGCCGCGTCCGGCCCGTCGTCCGGGCCGGAACCGGGCACCTCCAGGACCAGGAAGTCGACCCGGGAGAGCTGCGGCCAGCGGCGCTCCAGCCGGTCCCGGGAGTCGTAGACCAGGTCCACGAAGGCCTCGGCGCGGGTCACCGACAGCGGCACCTGGGGCGGTGCGATCGGGCCGCGCATGCCGCGGCCGTGGCGGTCGCGGCGCCGGAGCCGCGGCTCCGGCGGTCGGGGAGGTACAGGACTGTCCATCAGCATCGAGCGTAGCCGTCAAGCACCCTCGGACACCGGGGAGCGCGGCAAGAGGGGGCATGTCGCCGGGTGACCGGACGTGTCCACGTTGTGTTCGTTTGCATACCGGCATGAGATCGCAGATCGACGCCGGAATGGCGGGAAATGCATCGACTCGTGACGGGTTTCCGCGCCGCGTACGGTCCTCACCGGCCCGGCCGGGCCAGGTCAGGTCGAGCGGGTGCAGGTCAGACGCATCGGACGAAGCGGGACGACACGGTTGGGTGAGCCGGGGGAGAGTCGTCGCGGCCCGCTCAAGAGTGCGGTACCGTCCAACGTCGTGAGCCCTGTACGTCGCTGTTCGCGCACTGCGTGCGGCCGCCCCGCCGTCGCAACGCTGACGTACGTCTATGCGGATTCGACCGCCGTGCTCGGACCGCTCGCCACCTACGCCGAACCGCACTGCTACGACCTGTGCGCCGAGCACTCCGAGCGGCTGACCGCGCCCCGCGGCTGGGAAGTCGTCCGCCTCGCCCTCGACTCCGGCCCGGCCCGCCCCAGCGGCGACGACCTCGAAGCACTGGCGAACGCCGTGCGCGAGGCCGCCCGCCCCCAGGAACGCGCCGCCGGCGGCACCCACGCCCCCGGCGACCGCGACACCCACCCCATGGAGGTCGCCCGCCGCGGCCACCTCCGGGTGCTGCGCTCACCGGATTCCTGACCGCCGCCGGCGGACCACCGACGGCCGGCCTCCCGGCCCGCCCGCCGCATCCGGTCAACCCGCCCGCCGCCACGGCCCGCACCCGGGGATGCCCGGCCGCCGCGCCACGCCGCCCGGTAGGTTGGGAGGACGTAGAGACTCTCCAGGAGGGCTTGCTGTGACTGATCTGTCGCAGATCGTGAAGGCGTATGACGTACGCGGCGTCGTCCCCGCCCAGTGGGACGAAACCCTGGCCGAGCTGTTCGGAGCGGCCTTCGCCGAGATCACCGCCGCGGACGCGATCGTGATCGGCCACGACATGCGGCCCTCCTCGCCCGGCCTGTCCGGCGCCTTCGCGCGCGGGGCCGCGGCCCGCGGCGCGGACGTCACCCTGATCGGTCTCTGCTCGACCGACGAGCTGTACTTCGCCAGCGGCGCCCTCGGTCTGCCCGGCGCCATGTTCACCGCCTCGCACAACCCGGCCCGCTACAACGGCATCAAGATGTGCCGGGCCGGCGCCGCCCCGGTCGGCCAGGACACCGGGCTCGCCGACATCCGCGCCCTGGTCGAACGGTGGTCGGACCAGGGCGCCCCCGAGCCGGCCGGCAAGCCCGGCACCGTCACCGAGCGGGACGTCCTCGGGGACTACGCCGCCCATCTGCGCGGCCTGGTCGACCTGAGCGGCATCCGCCCGCTGAAGGTCGTGGTGGACGCGGGCAACGGCATGGGCGGCCACACCGTCCCGACCGTCTTCGAGGGCCTGCCGCTCGAACTGGACGCGATGTACTTCGAGTTGGACGGCTCGTTCCCCAACCACGAGGCCAATCCGCTCGATCCGGCGAACATCGTCGACCTCCAGGCGCGGGTCCGCGAGACCGGCGCCGACCTCGGCCTCGCCTTCGACGGCGACGCCGACCGCTGCTTCGTCGTCGACGAGAACGGCGACCCGGTCTCCCCGTCCGCGATCACCGCCCTGGTCGCCGCCCGCGAACTGGCCAAGCACCCCGGCGGCACGGTCATCCACAACCTGATCACCTCCTGGTCGGTGCCCGAGGTCGTCAAGGAGCACGGCGGCACCCCCGTCCGGACCCGCGTCGGGCACTCCTTCATCAAGGAGGAGATGGCCACGACCGGCGCCATCTTCGGCGGCGAGCACTCCGCGCACTACTACTTCCGCGACTTCTGGAACGCCGACACCGGCATGCTCGCCGCGATGCACGTCCTCGCGGCCCTCGGCGGCCAGGACGGTCCGCTGTCGCAGCTGGTCGCGCAGTACGACCGGTACGCGGGCTCCGGCGAGATCAACAGCACCGTCGACGACCAGGCCGGCCGGCTCGCCGCGATCAAGACCGCCTACGAGGGCCGCGACGGCATCACCCTCGACGAACTGGACGGGCTGACCGTCACCGCCGACGACTGGTGGTTCAACGTCCGCGCCTCCAACACCGAGCCGCTGCTCCGGCTGAACGTCGAGGCCCGCGACACCGCCACCGCCGACCGGGTCCGCGACGAGGCCCTGGCGATCATCCGCGGCTGACCCCGGCACCCGCCGCGGCACACCGCGGCGGGCCACCGGAGCACCCCGCCGAGGGGGCGGGCGGCCGCGCCGAGCCTGCCGCCCGCACCCCCGTGCACCACCCGTAATCCCTGCCGAGCAGGCCCCCGCACCCCGTACGGCGGTACGCTGGCCACGCCGCAACCGCCCCGAAGGAGCACTCTCCATGCCGGTCGAAGCCAGCCTGATCCAGATCCTTGCCTGCCCGGCGTGCCATGCCCCGCTCCAGGACCGGACCACGGACTCCGCCGCCGACCCCGAGCTGCTCTGCACCTCCGGCGACTGCGGCCTCGCCTACCCCGTCCGGGACGGCATCCCCGTACTCCTCGTCGACGAGGCCCGCCGCCCCGCCTGACCGGGCCCCGCCGGGCCCGCCCCGGCGCCGCCCGGCACACCCCCGCCCGACCCGGCGATTCGGAGGCCGCGCCCACCATGCTCGACGAGTCACTCCTCGACACCCCTGACGCGCTGGCCGGCGCCGACCGCTTCGGTCTGCTGCGCGGCGTCGCCGAATCCGGCGCCCGGGTCCGTACCGCCGCCCGCTCCGCCGCCGAATCCGGCATCCCCGGGCTGAACCCCGACGGGCGGCCGCGCGCCGTATTGGTCGCCGGCCCCGGCCCCGCCGCGGCCGGCGTGGCGGACCTCCTCAGGGCGCTCGGCGGCGGCAACTGCCCCGTCACCCTCCTCCAGCCCACCGGCGTCGCCCCGCTGCCCGGCGCACTGCGCTGGGCGCTGCCCGGCTGGGCCGGACCCCTGGACCTGCTGCTGCTCCCCGGCCCGGACGCCGCCGACCCCGGCCTCGCCGAGCTCGTCGAGCAGGCCTCCCGCCGCGGCTGCACCGTCGTCGCCGTCACCCCGGCCGGCGGCCCGCTCGCCGAAGCCGTCACCCAGGCCCGCGGCCTCGCCGTCCCCCTGGCGACCACCCCCTACGACGCCGAATTCGACGTCGAGGGCGCCCCGCCCGCC
This sequence comes from Streptomyces sp. NPDC058773, assembly GCF_042746015.1. Classification (NCBI taxonomy): domain Bacteria; kingdom Bacillati; phylum Actinomycetota; class Actinomycetes; order Kitasatosporales; family Streptomycetaceae; genus Streptomyces; species Streptomyces sp. NPDC058773. The sequence goes on along the minus strand of NZ_JBHYPE010000054.1, from coordinate 11,935 downwards.
GCCCCCGGCACCCTCTGGTCGGTGCTCATCCCGCTGCTCTCGCTCGCCGACCGGATCGGTCTGCTCAACGCCCCGCCGGAGGCCCTCGGCCGGCTCGCCGACCGCCTCGACCAGCTCGCCGAACGCTGCGGCCCGGCCATCCCGACCTACACCAACCCCGGCAAGACCCTCGCCGCCGACCTCGCCGACGCGCTCCCGCTGATCTGGACCGAGGGCACCGTCGCCGGCGCCGTCGGCCGGCACTTCGCCACCGAACTCGCCGGGCTGGCCGGCCGCCCCGCCCTCGCCGCCGAGCTGCCCGAGGCGCTCGCCACCCACCGCACCCTGCTGGCCGGCGCCTTGGCCGCGGGCGCCGACCCGGACGACTTCTTCCGCGACCGGGTCGAACAGCCCGCCGCCCTGCACGCCCGGGTCGTCCTGCTGCGCGACGGGGAACCGGGCCCGCTGTCCGCCACCCGCGCCGCCCAGGCCCTCGCCGAGGAGCGCGACACCGCCGTCAGCGAGCTGGAGGCCGACTCCGGCAGCGACCTGGAGAAGGCCGCTGAACTACTCGCCATCGTGGATTTCGCCGCCGTTTACCTGGCGCTCGCCGGGACCGAGTGATCTTTGCTGGCAGGCCCGCACCCGCGGGCCCCAGGGCGTGAACGCGGAGCCCCGCCCGGCTCGCGCCGCCCCGGCACCACCCCGCAGCACGTACCACTGTCAGGAAGCAGCCGCCCCATGGACCGCCTCGCCAATACCGTGCGCCCCTACGCCTGGGGCTCCACCACCGCCCTCCCGGAGCTCCTGGGCACCGCGCCGACCGGCGAACCCCAGGCCGAGATGTGGATGGGCGCCCACCCCGGCGCCCCCTCCCGCATCGACCGCGGGGCCGGCCCCGTCTCCCTGGCCGAGGTGATCGACGCCGCCCCCGAGACGGAACTGGGCGCTGATGCCGTCCGCGCCTTCGGCCCCCGGCTGCCCTTCCTGCTCAAGCTCCTCGCGGCCGGCTCCCCGCTCTCCCTCCAGGTCCACCCCGACCTGACGCAGGCCGCGGAGGGCTTCGCCGACGAGGAGCGGCGCGGCGTCCCGCTCGATGCCGCCCACCGCAACTACAAGGACGCCAATCACAAGCCCGAGCTGATCGTCGCGCTCACCCCCTTCGACGGCCTGTGCGGGTTCCGGCACCCGGCGCAGACCGCGGACCTCCTGGAGGCCCTCGGCGTCGACGACCTCAAGCCGTACGTCGACATCCTGCGCGCCAGCCCCGAGGAGGCCGCGCTGCGCGAGGTCCTCACCGCCGTCCTCAGCGCCGAGCACCACGCCCTCGCCGGGACCGTCGAGCACGCCGCCCTCGCCGCCGACCAGCTGGCGGCCAAGGGCGGACCGCACGCCGACGCCTACGCCGCCTACGCCGTCCTCGCCCACCACTACCCGGGCGACCCCGGCGTCCTCGCCGCCATGCTGCTCAACCACGTACGGCTCCAGCCCGGCGAGGCGCTGTTCCTCGGCGCCGGCATCCCGCACGCCTACCTCAGCGGGCTCGGCGTCGAGCTGATGGCCAACTCCGACAACGTGCTGCGCTGCGGTCTGACCCCCAAGCACGTGGACGTCCCGGAACTGCTCCGGGTGGTCCGCTTCGAGGCCGGAGACGCGGGCGTGCTGCGCCCCGAGGAGGTGGCCGGCGAGGAGGTCTACGAGACCCCCATCGATGAGTTCCGGCTCTCCCGCTTCGCCCTGGCCCCCGGCGCCGCACCGCACCCGCTGGTCTCCCGTACGCCGCAGATCCTGCTGTGCACGGCCGGCACCGTCGAACTGCGCGAGGACGCTGCGAAGACGGGGACGGGCGCCGGGGCAGGCGCCGGGCTGACGCTGGCACCCGGTGAGTCCGCGTTCGTACCGGCCGGCGAGCGGATCACGCTCTCGGGAGACGGCACGCTCTTCCGCGCGACGGTGGTGGCCTGAGCAAGGCCCCCGGCCCTCGCCTCCGCCCGGGGCGGCGGTGGCCGGAACGCCGGTACGACGGCCGGAAACTGTCCGTCAGGTGGCCTCGTGACCGACGCCCGCCGCCGGGCTGCAACAATGACCGCCGCACAGCATTAAAGGGGCGGTAAAGCCCGGATGACGGAAGGGACATGCGGCACCTATGAGCGCATCAGGCGGGACAAAGGCGATCGTTGCGGCGCTGGGCGCCAACCTGGCGATTGCCGCAGCGAAGTTCGTGGCCTTCGCCTTCAGCGGCTCGTCGTCGATGCTGGCGGAGGGGGTGCACTCGGTCGCCGACTCCGGCAACCAGGGCCTGCTGCTGCTCGGCGGCAAGCGGGCCAAGCGCGCGGCGACCGCCGAGCACCCCTTCGGCTACGGCCGTGAGCGCTACATCTACGGCTTCCTGGTCTCCATCGTCCTGTTCACCATCGGCGGCGTCTTCGCGCTCTACGAGGGCTACGAGAAGATCCACGACCCACATCCGCTGGAGGACTGGTACTGGCCGATCGGCGTCCTGGTCTTCGCGATCATCGCCGAGGGCTTCTCCTTCCGTACGGCCATCAAGGAGTCCAACGAGCTGCGCGGCAAGCAGACCTGGACCCAGTTCGTCCGCCGCGCCAAGGCCCCCGAGCTGCCGGTCGTGCTGCTGGAGGACTTCGGCGCACTGGTCGGCCTGGTCCTCGCCCTGGGCGGCGTCGGCCTGACCCTCGCCACCGGCGACGGCATCTGGGACGGCATCGGCACGATGTGCATCGGCGCGCTGCTGGTGGTGATCGCCCTGGTGCTGGCCGCGGAGACCAAGTCGCTGCTGCTGGGCGAGGCGGCCGGTCCCGAGCAGGTTGCCAAGATCCGCGCAGCGGTCGTCGACGGCGACGTCGTCACCCGCGTCATCCACATGCGCACCCTCCACCTCGGCCCGGAGGAACTGCTGGTCGCCGCCAAGATCGCGGTCCAGCACGACGACACCGCCACCGAGATCGCGAACGCCATCAACGCCGCCGAGGCCCGCATCCGCGAGGCCGTCCCGATCGCCCGCGTCATCTACCTGGAACCCGATATCTACAACGAGGCCACGGCCGCCGCAGGCCCCGACGCGTCGACGTCCCCGGGCGGGGAGTAGGCGGTCGGGGGGAGGACGGCGGCGCTCCGGCAGCTTGGCCGCCGCCCCCGGCGAGGGGCCCGCTGAGGCGCCGCGCTTGTGAGGTGCCGGTCCTTGTGACCCTCCCGCCGTAGTGGAACGTGGCAAGGCCCCCGCACTCGTGAGGAGTGCGGGGGCCTTGGCGTGTTTCGGGGGAGGGCGGTGCAGGCTGTACGGGAAGAGCCTCGCCACGCCAGTCGGCTCGGGGAGGTGAACCTCCGGGGCCGGCGCTCTGGCTTCTCGCCCCCAGGTCTGCCGCCCCGGGGGGCTGCCGCCCCAGGGCCGTTCGCCCCGCGGGCCTCCCGGCGGCTTCGCGACCTCCGGCTCTCAGCCTCTGGCCTTCAACCTCTGGCCTCCGGCCTCGGCCCCCGCCCTCCCTCCCCGGCCCTCCCCCTCCGCTCCGCCGAACTCGCTGCGAGCCACGGGGAATACCGAACTCGCTGCGAGCCACGGGGAATACCGAACTCGCCGCGAGCCAGGGGGAATACCGCCCCGCCCCCACCACGTTGACGGCCCCGAGGGGGCCCACGCCACCCCTACGGGATGTGTTCGCCCCCGCCCTACTGGATCTCCCCGAGCACCCGCAGAATCGCCGCCCCGTCCTCCGCCTCCTGCAACCGGGCCCGGAAGTCCGCGTCCATCAGCTTCCGCGACAGCAGCGCCAGGATGCGCAGATGCTCGTCCCCGGCCGCCGCCTCCGGCACCGAGATCAGGAAGAGCAGCCTGGCGCGCGTGCCGTCGAGCGAACCCCAGTCGATACCGTCCGCCGATCGCGCGAAGCCGACGACCGGAGCCGTCACCGCGTCCGTCTTGGCGTGCGGGATGGCGATCTCCTCGCCGAGCCCGGTCGTGCCCTGCGCCTCACGGGCCAGCGCCACCCGGACCAGCTCGTCGACGTCCGCCACCTTGCCGGTGCGGGCCACCAGCTCGGCCAGCTCACGGATCGCCGCCTCCTTCTCGTCGGCGTCGAGCTGCGACTTGACGGTCTGCCCGGTGACGTAGCCGGAGAGCACCTCCGCGCCGGGGTCCGCACCGAGGCCGGCATCGAGGCCCGCGTCGCGGCCGCCCTCGCTGCTGACATCGTTGCCAGTGGGGACGCGGCCAGCCGTCCCGGCGGAATCCGCGACCCCACCCTCCGCTTCCTGATCCGGACCACCGACGGGCCCGGCAACCGATTCCGCAGCCGGTCCCGACCCCGACACCGGCCCCGGTCCCGACCCCGACACCGGCCCCGGTCCCGACACCGGCCCCGGCGCCGCAACCGAGGCAGCAGCCACAGCCACGGAATCCACCGCACCCACGCCCGCGCCTCCTTCGGCACCGGCACCCGCACCACTCGCTGCCCGCACCTCGCCCTTCCGCCGCTCCGCGATATCCACCAGTGTCACCGTCGTGAGCGCCGTGACCACCGAGCCGGCCACTACGGCGAGGAAGAACGCCGGCACCCCGCCGACCGCTCCCAGCACCGCCACGATCGGCCCGCCGTGCGGCACCGCGTCCGCCACCCCGGTCATCCCCGCGAGGGCGCCGGCCACCGCACCACCGAGCATGTTCGCCGGGATGACCTGCGCGGGCCGCGCCGCGGCGAACGGAATCGCGCCCTCCGAGATCCCGAAGAGCCCCATGAACAGCGCCGCCATGCCCGTCTCGCGCTCCTGCTCGGAGTACAGGCGGCGACGGACCAGTGTGGCCAGCCCCTGGCCGAGCGGCATCACCGGTATCGCCGCGGCGCACATGCCCATCACGGTCTGGTTGCCGGACGCGATCAGCCCTGCACCGAACAGGAACGCGGTCTTGTTGACCGGACCGCCCATATCGAACGCGATCATGAGGCCGAGGAGTGCACCGAGCAGAATCGCGCTGGACCCGGTCATCCCGCTGAGCAACCCCGTGAGCTGGGTGAACACCCAGGAGATGGGCTTCCCGATCACGTAGATGAAGAACAGCCCGAGTGCCGTTGTCGACACGATCGGAATCACGATGATCGGCATGATCGGCCGGGCGAACTTGGGAACCTGGACCTTCTTGATCCACCGCACCAGATGGCCGGCCAGGAAACCGGTGACGATCGCGCCGATGAAGCCCGCGCCCGCCTTGGAGTCGTACAGCGAGCCGGTGTTGGCGATCCAGCCGCCGATCATGCCCGGCACCAGCGCCGGCCGGTCGCCGATCGCATAGGCGATATAGCCGGAGAGGACCGGCACCATCAGCGTGAAGCCGACGACGCCGATGTCATTGACGTGCTTCCAGAACGACCCGTCGGGGATGACCAGCCCGCCGTCGGCCTGCGGATGCCCGCCCAGCGCCAGCGAGACCGCGATCAGCAGACCGCCGACCACCACGAACGGGATCATGTAACTGACGCCGTTCATCAGCGCCTTGTACGTGACGCTGCGCTCCTTGCCGCCGGTAGCCGGGGCCGCGCCGTTGCCCGTACCGGCCCCGGCGCCCTCCTCGCCTCCGTATACCGGCGCGTTCCGCGCCCGCTCCATCAGCTGCTCGGGGTGCCGGATGCCCTCGGCGACACCGACCGCCAGGACCCGCTTGCCGACGAACCGGCTGCGGTCGACGTCCTTGTCCGCGGCGATGATGATGGCGTCCGCGTCGCTGACATCGTTGTCAGACAGTTGATTCTCAGCCCCGATGGAGCCCTGCGTCTCCACCTTGATCTCGTGCCCGAGGGACCGGGCCGCCTCGGCCAGCTTCTCCGCGGCCATGTACGTGTGGGCGATACCGGTCGGGCAGGCGGTCACTGCGAGCAGCTTCAGCCCTTTTCCGCTCGTCCCCGCGCCCTTGAGGGGCTCAGCTGGACTGGTGGTCACGTGGCTCTCCTTAGGAACGTGCGCGCGGTCGTGCGAGTGTTCCGCGCTCCGGGCATCCTGCACGACGGCACAGCGCAGGCAAACCCCTCCGGCCACCCCGGCCCGCGGCGGCCGGGACGCGGGCCGCCCGGCCCCCGGTCCCCTGGAATCACACGCCGCTTCCACCTCCCTTCATGGCTGGGACCACACCGGACCGGCCCCTCCGGGCTGGGGTTCACTGGGCCGACCGGTGTAGATTCGTGCCCAGTGCCAGACGTCGCTGCTGATGGCGGTCGGGCGGTCCGCACCGCGGACCGGCCGAGGGAGAGAGGGCCTCCGACGGACTGCGCTGCGGCCAGGGGGAGAGGTGCGTCCGCTTCCGCGTACGCTCGAACTCCCCCAGTGGTAGCTGGGGAGACCCAGGCCCGCGCCGCAGACTGCCCGCCCATCCACCTCGACGCTCGAGGAGCAGCCCGCATGACCACAGCAGCCACCGGCCAGGACTTCAAGGTCGCCGACCTGTCCCTCGCCGCCTTCGGCCGCAAGGAGATCACCCTCGCCGAGCATGAGATGCCCGGTCTGATGGCGATCCGCAAGGAGTACGCCGCCGCCCAGCCGCTGGCCGGTGCCCGCATCACCGGTTCGCTGCACATGACCGTGCAGACCGCCGTCCTGATCGAGACCCTGGCCGCTCTGGGCGCCGAGGTCCGCTGGGCGTCCTGCAACATCTTCTCCACCCAGGACCACGCCGCCGCGGCCATCGCGGTGGGCCCGAACGGCACGCCCGACGCGCCGCAGGGCATCCCGGTCTTCGCCTGGAAGGGCGAGTCCCTGGAGGAGTACTGGTGGTGCACGGAGCAGGCGCTGACCTGGCCCAACTCGCCCACCGGCGGCCCGAACATGATCCTCGACGACGGTGGCGACGCCACCCTCCTCGTCCACAAGGGCGTCGAGTACGAGAAGGCCGGCAAGGTCCCCGCGATCGAGACCGCGGAGAGCGACGAGCACCGCGCCATCCTGGAGCTGCTGACCCGCACGCTGGCGGAGTCCCCGCAGAAGTGGACCAACCTGGCCTCCGAGATCCGCGGTGTGACCGAGGAGACCACCACCGGTGTGCACCGTCTCTACGAGATGCACCGCGACGGTGACCTGCTCTTCCCGGCGATCAACGTGAACGACGCCGTGACCAAGTCGAAGTTCGACAACAAGTACGGCTGCCGCCACTCCCTCATCGACGGCATCAACCGCGCCACCGACGTCCTCATCGGCGGCAAGACCGCCGTGGTCTGCGGCTACGGCGACGTCGGCAAGGGCTGTGCGGAGTCGCTGCGCGGCCAGGGCGCCCGCGTCATCGTCACCGAGATCGACCCGATCTGCGCCCTTCAGGCGGCGATGGACGGCTACCAGGTCACCACCCTGGATGAGGTGGTCGAGACCGCCGACATCTTCATCACCACCACGGGCAACAAGGACATCATCATGGCGTCCGACATGGCCCGGATGAAGCACCAGGCGATCGTCGGCAACATCGGTCACTTCGACAACGAGATCGACATGGCCGGTCTGGCCCAGATCGAGGGCATCGTCAAGGACGAGGTCAAGCCGCAGGTGCACACCTGGACCCACCCGGACGGCAAGGTCCTGATCGTGCTGTCCGAGGGCCGTCTGCTCAACCTGGGCAACGCCACCGGTCACCCCTCCTTCGTGATGTCCAACTCGTTCGCGGACCAGACGCTGGCCCAGATCGAGCTGTTCACCAAGCCCGAGGAGTACCCGACCGACGTCTACGTGCTGCCCAAGCACCTCGACGAGAAGGTCGCCCGGCTCCACCTCGACGCGCTCGGCGTCAAGCTCACCGAGCTGCGTCCCGAGCAGGCCGCCTACATCGGCGTCCAGGTCGAGGGCCCGTACAAGCCCGACCACTACCGCTACTGATCCAGCGGCGGTCACCGGCGGGTCAGCACCCCTGACCGGCCGGTGCCCCTCCTCAGCAGCTGGTGACACCAGGCCCTCGCCTCCCCCGGCGGGGGCCTGGCCCATAAGGTCTCCGTACAGACCCGCCATCCCCGACTCACCGGCCCGCACCGCCGGCCGAAGGACTGCACCCCCATGCCCCGCGGCCACTACTCCCTCCACGACCCGCACGATCACACCCCCCTGGGTGAAGAGCACTTCCACTGCGCCACCGGCCCCTCCGGCTGGCGCTACGTCTCCCAGATCGTCAACCCCTCCGGCGAGCACACCGGCTCCGTCGACCTCACCCTCGACGAACTCGGCCGCCCCCTCCGCCTCGAACTGCACGCCTCCGCCTGGCAGGTCCGCGGCGCCGCCCTGGACGGCGTCACCTGGGTACGCACCGACCCCACCGGCGAGCACGCCACCGAAGGCAACGTCCGGGCCCACTCCTTCACCGGCGCGTCCCCCGCGTTCCTCATCGCCACCTCCCGCCTCCTGCGCCCCGCCCTCGGCGCCGGCGCCGTCCGCACCCGCCTCGTCGCCTTCACACGCCCCGTCCTCGCCCCCCGCACGCTCGACCAGTCCTGGGCCCTGGTGAAAAGCACACCACACGCCACTGACAACGCCCCGCTCATCGCCGACGAATACCAGGTCAACGACCTGGAGACCGGCGAACAGCACACCGTTCACCTCGCGGGCGACGTGGTCCTCTCCGCCCCCGGCATCGAACTCGAATCCCTCGAGTCCCCACCGTCGACGTTCTCCTGAGCGGCCCGGCGCAGCCGGTTGCTCCCCTCCCGCTCTGGTCCGCTGGCCGCACGCCGTGCTCGTCCGGCTCATGCCCGCCGGTTGCGCTCCCGCGGCTCGCGGCGCCGACTCCACATGCCGAACGTGCCGAACGTGCTACGGGGCCGGCGGCCGCACGCTCCAACCCCACCCCACGGCAGACAGCAGGGGTAGCGCCGACGAGGCCACCGCCCCTGGCCGCTCCGGCTCGCCTCCCGGCACCGGGCACACCCTGGCCGAACCCGAGCCGAGCCAGGCTCCTGTCCCGTCGTACGCACCCAGCAGCCAGCACGTACGTCCCAGCACTGCGGCTCCGCCCTCCCAGGGCCAGGCCACACCAGGGCCAGAGCACCGGGCTCTACGTGGCCCCGCCGCCGACATGTGACACGCGGCGAACCCCGGACGGCGCCCTCACCACACGCCCGCCCGGCAAACCTCAACAACCCCCGCCCCGCCCCGCCGGCAGCCTCCTCACAGCCCGCCTCACACCGGCGGCGCAAACCCCGTACGCGGCGCCCGCTCACCCCCGCCGTCCCCCTCATGACCCGCCGGCACCGTCCCCGACGCGCCCGTGAGCCCGCCACCGTCCCCACGCGGCATCCCGCCACCAGCAACTCCGCCGCCGGCCACCGCGGCAGGTGCCCCCGCGCCACCGTCTGGCGGAGCCCACGCTCCGCCCGCCGCCGGCGCCGCACCTGCGTGCCCGGATGCCACGCCGTCCCCCGCCGCCTCCACAGGCGCAGCCGACGACCAAGTCGCACCGGCCCGAGCCCCGCCCCCACCGGCACCGGCCTGCCCACCGGGCGCGCCCTCTCCGCGCTCCGCAGACACCGCGCCGACAGGCCTCGCCGCCCCGTCGCCCGCCGCAGGCCCGACGACCGACGCCCCGAACGCCCGCTGCGACTCCCGTGCCTGCCGCTCCCCGGCCACCGCCGCCAGGTAGGCGGCCGGATACACCCCCGCAGGCACCGGCACCCCGGTGAACCCGCGCAGGTCCTCCGCCAGCCGCCCTGCCATCGCCCCGCCGACCTGCGGATCCAGCTGCCCCATCCGCGCCAGGTACTGCCGTACGGTCAGCCACCACCCATCGGGGACCCGCGAAAGGTCCAGCGCCCCGAGTTCCGCCACCAGCCACGGCGGCGGTGGCGGCAGCGCCGTCCCGGCCGCCGCCACCGGCATCCGCTCCCGTATGACCAACGTCCCGGCGAACACGTCACCCAGCCGACGCCCCCGCGCCGACACCAGCGACGCGATGGCCGCCACCACCCCCATGGTCATCACGATCTCGATGGCTCCCATGGCCCCACGCACCAGCGCATGCCGGAACCGGATCGGCCCGCCGTCCTCCCGTACGACCCGCAGTCCACAGATCAGCTTTCCCAGCGACCGCCCCTGGCTCAGCGTCTCGACGACGATCGGGATCCCGACCTGCACCAGCACGAACGACGCCACCGAAACGGCCGCCACCGCCGCACTGTCCATGGAAGAGGTCGCGCTCACCAGCATCAGCGAGATGCCGATGTAGATCACCCAGGCCACGGCCACATCGACCGCCACCGCCAGCCCCCGGCTCGGCAGCCTGGCCGGCCGCAGCCCCAGCACCACCGCTTCACCCGTGACGAGTTCCCTCACGCCGCGCCCCACTCCCTCTCGATCCCCGAATTCCCGCCCACCCCACGCCGGACACGGCCAGTCTGCCAAGCTGACCCGGCACTCACCCACGGCGCTGCGAGGAGCGACACCTATGGACCTCGATGTCTTCGTCACGGCCCATGGCGCCGAATGGGACCGGCTCGAAGCACTGCTGAGCCGCAAACGCCGTCTCACAGGAGCCGAGGCCGACGAACTGGTCGCCCTCTACCAACGCACCACCACCCACCTCTCCCTCCTCCTCTCCAGCGCCCCCGATCCCGCGCTGACCAGCCGCCTCACGGCCCTCGTGGCCCGCGCCCGCAGTACCGTGACCGGCGCCCGCAAGGCCTCCTGGCGAGACACCGCCCGCTTCTTCACCACGGCCTTCCCGGCAGCCGTCTACCGACTGCGCCACTGGTGGATCCCCACCGCGATCCTCTCCACCGCGGTCGCCGCCCTCCTCGGCTGGTGGATAGCCGCACACCCCGAGGTCCAGGCAGCCATCGGCGCCCCGGAGGACCTCCGCGCCATGACCCGCCCCGGGGGCCAGTACGAGACCTACTACTCCAGCCACCCCGCCGCGTCCTTCGCCGCCCAGGTATGGACGAACAACGCCCAGGCCGTAGCCCTGTGCCTCGTCCTCGGGGCCTTCGCCGGCCTCCCCGTCCTGTGGATCCTCTTCCAGAACATGCTCAACCTGGGCGTCGGCATCGGCCTGATGTCCTCAGCGGGCCGCCTCGACACCTTCCTCGGCCTGATCCTTCCGCACGGCCTCCTCGAACTGACCGCCGTATTCGTCGCCGCCGGCATCGGCCTCCGCCTGGGCTGGACCCTGATCGACCCCGGCCCGCGCACCCGCCGCACGGCCCTCGCCGAGGAAGGCCGCTCCGCCCTCGGCGTCGCCATCGGACTCGCCGCCGTCCTCTTCATATCCGGCGCCCTGGAAGGCTTCGTCACGCCTTCCGGCCTCCCCACCTGGGCCCGCATAGGCATCGGCACAGCCGCCGAACTGGCCTTCCTCCTGTACGTCTACGTCCTGGGCGGCCGTGCCGTACGTGCCGGAGCCACCGGCGACGTCGACCTCGCCGACCGCGAAGCCGCCCTGCCGACCGCCGCGTGATGTGCATCGGGCCCCGCTGACCTGCTAATCTCCTCTTCGCCCCAGAAGCCCGTTGACACAGGCATCAGGGGGAGGTAGATTCGAACGGTTGCAACGAACTGGACAAGTTCATCGGCGACGCGTTAGCCTCTTCTCCGCTTCGGCCGGAATTTCAATTCGGCGAAGCGCAACCGACCACTTACCGGAAGCCCCGGCCGATTTAATTCGGTCGCACTCCTTCTGATAAAGTCGGAAAAGCCAAAAGGCACCCCCCCTCCGACGGGGATTCGGAAACGAATTCGGACCGGCAACGGACCGAAACGAATCTGATAGAGTCGGAAAGGCCGAAAAGTGAAAGCCGAACGGCCGACCCCGTTCCAACAGGGGGCCAGAGACGGAAACGGATCTGGTACGGTTGGAACCGCGAAGAAGCCGAAAGGCCGAAACGCACCGGCGAAAATCGGAACCGCAAGGATCTGATAGAGTCGGAAACGCAAGACCGAAGGGAAGCGCCCGGAGAGCCTGGTGAAACAGGCACAAAGGAAGCGTCCGTTCCTT
>NZ_JBHYPE010000053.1:0-46104 GCF_042746015.1 Streptomyces sp. NPDC058773 | reverse complement strand
GCCGGGCGGGGGGGGGCGGGGGGGGGGGTGGGGGGCCGCCGGGGCCCCCCCCCCACCCCCGCCCACCGGAGGCATCCTCAGATGGCGGACCGCTCCTGCCACAGCCGGGCGAGCGCCTCATCTCCGGTGATGCTCATCGCGTCCCACGGCAGGCGGTTCCACAGCGCGAGGTACAGCTCCTCGGCCGGGCCCTCGACCGTGCAGTCGGCCGGCTGTCCGGCCTCCGGCCCGTCGGTGTCCGGGGCGGTGCGCACGGTCTGCGGCGGGGCGTCGGAGAGCCGTACGGTCCAGTCGGCGCCGCGCGCGTTCGTCGCCCGCAGCCGCAGCGTCCGGGGGGTGTCCGTACGGACCCGGCTGCGGTCGCGGGAGTGAAAGCCCGTCAGGAGTTCGTCGATCCCGTCGGCGGCGAACGCGGACGGGAGAGGGGTGAGGGACGCGCCGGCCGCCTGCTGTGCGTCCGCGCGGTGCACCGAGGTCTCGTGTGCCTGGCGGCGGGCCCAGAACGCGAGGGGGGACGCCGCGGGCAGGAACGTCCAGGCGGCCAGGTCCTGCGGCGCGGAGTGCAGCGCCAGGACGAGCTGGTGGTGGCCCTCGCGCAGCCAGGGCACGAGTTCGTCGTCGGCCAGCTCCGGGGCCTCCGCGGGACGGCCGGGCTGCTGGGTGCCCTGGGTCACGTACTCCGTCGCCCAGCGGTGCACCCGTCCGACGTGGGTGACCAGGTCCCGCATCTGCCAGTCGGGACAGGCCGGAATGCGGGCCTCCGGCCCCGCCTCCTCGGCGGCGTCGGCGAGCAGGCCCCCATCCAGTCGCAGTGTTTCGACGAACTCAGTGATCTCCATGCCCCCGAGTGTGCCAGCCGGTACCGACAGCGAATCTCTGCGGGTCGGACGGTGTCCGTACGGCCTGCGGTGGTGGCTGCCGGTACCGGGGCCGGGCCGTGCCGGTGTGTCAGGAGCGTCCGGAATGCGCCCCGCGGGTGGCGTAGCCGATACCCGCCGCGAGCGCGGCGAGCAGGGCGACCGTGGTGAGTGCGACGGGCAGCCCGAGCGCCTCGGCGAGGAAGCCGATGGCGGGCGGGCCGAGCAGCATGCCGCCGTAGCCGACCGTGGAGGCCACCGCGACGCCGTCCGGGCCGCCGGTCTCGCCGGCCCGTGCCAGGGCGATGGGGAAGATGTTGGCGAGCCCCAGGCCGGCGACGGCGAAGCCGGCGCAGGCCGCCCAGGCCGTGGGGGCGAGCGCGCCGAGCAGCATGCCCGCGGTCGCGGTCGTCCCGCCCGCGACCAGTGCGCGGGCCGCTCCGAAGCGCTGCACGAACGCCGTTCCGGACAGCCGTCCCACGGTCATCGCCAGCGCGAACACCGCATATCCGGCGGCGGCCGTGGCGGGTCCGGCGCCGAGGTCCTGGGAGAGGTGCAGCGCGCCCCAGTCGGCCATTGCCCCCTCGCCGTACGCGGTGCACAGGGCGATCAGCCCGAAGACCAGCACCAGCCGGCGGGCCCGGCCTGTACGGGCGCCTCCCGGGCGGCTCTTCTCCGGGGCGGACAGCCGCTCGGGGAACTCCGGCAGTGGCTCCCCGCACAGCGCGCGCCCCGCAACCCCCGTCACCATCAGCCCGATGACGGCGAGCAACAGCAGATGGACGGTGGCCGACAGGCTGCCCGCGAGCAGTCCGCCGAGTCCCGCGCCGAGCATGCCGCCCAGGCTGAAGGCGGCGTGGAAGCCCGGCATCACGGGGCGCCGCAGGGCGCCGATGAGCGCGACCGCTGCGCTGTTCATGGCGACGTTGAGCGAGCCGTACGCGGCGCCGAAGACCAGCAGGACGAGTCCCAGCGAGGTCGCGGAGTGGGTGAGGGGCGGCAGCACGATGCTCAGCGAGAGGGCGGCCCCGGCGGCGACCGTCACGGCGGGGCTGCCGAACCGCCGGCACAGCCGCCCGGCGATCATCATGAAGGCGACCGCCCCGGCCGACACGCCGAGCAGGGCCAGCCCGAGGGCGCCCGCTCCGGCGCCGGTCTGCGCCTTGATCGCAGGGATGCGGACGACCCATCCGGCGAAGAGGAAGCCGTCGATGGCGAAGAATGCGGTGAGCGCGACGCGGAGGCGGGTCAGGCGGGGACCGGCGGGGACGGCGCCCTCGTCCCGGGTCATGGCCTCCCGTATTTTGTTTAGTAGCGGCACAAAGCCAGAATAGGGGTGTGACCCAGACTCGGACAACCAGGTTGGAGCGGGGCCGGGGCGCCCTCGGTCCCGCACTGGAGCTCGTACACACCGGCCGCGCGCCCACCCGCGCCGTCCTGACCTCGGAACTCGGCGTGACCCGCGCGACCGCGGGCGCGGTGGCCGCCGAGCTCGAAGCGCTCGGACTGATCACCGTGGACTCCCGGCCGACCGCCTCGGCAGGCTCCCAAGGGCGCCCCTCCCACCGGCTGTTCGTCGCCGAGCGCGGACCGGTGGTGCTCGCCGCGCAGATCCACGCGGACGGGTTCCGGGTCGCGCTGGTCGGTCTCGGGGGCCGCATCGTGGCGACGACGTACGGCTGCGGCACCATCCCCGCCGACCCGGCCCATGTGCTCGCCGATGTCGTCGCGGCCGGTGCGGAGCTGCTGCGCGAGACCGGCCGGCGCTGCCTCGGCGCCGGCCTCGCGGTGCCCTCCGCGGTCGCCGAACCGGACGGCGAGGCCCTCAACCCGCTGCACCTCGCCTGGCCTTCGGGCGCTCCCGTACGCGCCCTCTTCCTGCGCTCGCTCGCCGAGGCGGGCATCCCGGGAGTCACCGAGCAGATCGGCTTCAGCGGCAACGACGTCAACCTCATGGCGCTCGCCGAACACCGGCACGGGGCCGGCCGGGGCGCCCGCGACCTGCTCTGTGTGGCCTCCGGTCACCGGGGCGTGGGCGGCGCGCTGGTGCTCGACGGGCGGCTGCACAGCGGCAGTTCGGGTCTGGCGCTGGAGGTCGGGCATCTGACGGTCAACCCCGAGGGGGCGCCCTGCCACTGCGGCAGCCGCGGCTGCCTGGACGTCGAGGCGGACCCGCTCGCCTTCCTCGTCGCCGCGGGCCGCGACCCCGGCCCCGAGGTCTCCCTGCTCCAGCAGGCCGCCGACCTGCTGCGGGACGAGTACGCCGATCCGGGCGTCCGTGCCGCGGCCGATCTCCTCATCGACCGCCTCGGGCTCGGCATCGCCGGACTCGTCAACATCCTCAACCCGGACCGCATCGTCCTCGGCGGGCTGCACCGCTCCCTGCTGGAGGCCGACCCGGAGCGGTTGCGCGCGGTGGTCGCCGACCGCAGCCTGTGGGGCCGCAGCGGCGGGGTGCCGATCCTGCCCTGCGGCCTCGACTACAACAGCCTGGTCGGCGCGGCCGAGCTGGCCTGGCAGCCGGTGCTGGACGATCCGTTGGTCGTGGTTGGCAGGTAAGGGGCGGGCGGATCACGAACGCTCCGCGGGTGGCCCTCACCCTCGGAGCGTTCCTGTGCGCAGTCCCAAGTGCCGTACAGGGGATACCCCGTCGGGGGGGCGCGGGCGGTTCTCCGGGGGCGAGGGCCTGCGCTCGGCGTGGGCCGCGTATCCGCCGGCCGGCGGAGGGTGGTGCACGCACCGCCGGTCCGGCCGGGCCCGGGGCGCACCGCACCACCGCGCCGACGCACTCCGCTGCCGCGGCCACCACGGCGAGCCGCAGGCGATGGCCGGCTGGGACTCTCCTCCCGCGTCGAGCCGGCCGCCGCCGACATCCGGCGGCAGGCGTAGCGGCCGGGTCCGTAGGCTGCGGGCATGATTCCCGAAGCCGTCGCGCGCAGCCCGTACGTCAGCCTGGTCACCTACCGCAGGAACGGGACGCCGGTGGCCACCCCCGTATGGGCGGTGGCCGAAGGGGCCGAACTCCTGGTGTGGACACGGGACGACAGCTGGAAGGTGAAGCGGCTGCGCCACGACACCCGGGTGACCGTCACCCCGTGCGATGTGCGCGGCCGGATCGCCGGGGACGCCCGGACCGTCGAGGGCACCGGCCGGCTCCTGGACGACGCCGCCGGGCTCGGGCGGGTGCGCAGGGCGATGGCGCGCAAATACGGGCTGCGGTTCCGGCTGATGGACGTCGTCGGCGCACTGGTCCGCGGCGGCAAGCGGCCGCATGTGGGGATCTCGGTGACCCTGTAGCCCCGCCGGGCGGGCCGCTACGGGCGCACACCCGGCCCGTTCACCGGCTTCCGTGCGGCGCCCGCGCCCAGCCGGCGGCGAAGGCGCGCGCCGGGTTCGCCGTCAGGAAGCGGGTCACCAGGTCCGCGCCCAGGGTGCGGGCCAGCCGCTCCCGGTGGCGGCGCAGCAGATACGGCATGCCGGGGCCGCCGTTGACCGACCGGGCGCCGGCCGTGGTGGTGTCGCCGCCCAGCAGAATCCGGTCACCGAAGCCCGCGGCGGCGAGCGCGGCCAGCGCCTCGGGCAGCCGCCAGTCGGTCGCGTGATGGGCCCGCGAGGGGCCGTCGAAGGCCAGATACGCCCCGGCCTCGGCGGCCGTCCGGTGCCCGACCAGGTCGGGCGAGCGGTTGAGATGGCCCAGGATCACCCGGTCCGGCGGGACCGCCAACTCCCCGCACAGCAGGTCGAGTACGTCCATCGCCCCGGTGCCCAGCTCCAGATGGACGCCGATGGCGGCCCCGGTCGCCCGCTGGGCCTCGGCGGCGGCCGCCATGGCGTGCCGGGCGTGCCGGTCCAGCCCGTGGAAGCCGCCGGCGACCTTGATCATCCCGGCCCGGGGGCCGGTGCCGCCGATCCCTTCGGTCAGCTCGGCGACGAACAGCCCGGCAAGGTCCGGGCGGACCCGCGCCAGCAGCTCAGGGGAGTAGTGCGCCGCCTGGTGCAGCCCGGTGGCCGCGACGATCCGTACGCCCGACTCCCGTGCCAGCCGCGGAAGTTCGGCGGCGCGGCGGCCCATGCCGTACGGCGTCCATTGGATCACCGCGGCACCGCCGGCCGCCCGGAAGGCGCTCAGCTCGGCGGCCGCCGCCCCGGCGTCGTCCAGCTCCTGCCCCAGGAGTTGGGGGCTGCGGAGGAAGAGATGGTCATGGGCGTCGCAGACGCCGAGACCGGCGGGCGGGATGTCGCCGAGGACGGTACGGATGGCGGGGGCGACGGGCGCGTCCGCGGGAGCCGGGCTCACCACAGGCGCCCGGTGCCCAGCCGGCCGGTGCCCGGTGCGGACAGATGCAGCACCCGGTAACGGTCGCCCGCGGAGCGCGGGGCGTCGTCCGCCCAGAGGGTGAAGTGGACCAGCTCCCAGCGCCGCGGGTCGAGGGCCAGCGCCGTGGTGTGCACCCCGTCCGTGGTGGCCAGCTCCTCGTGCCCGGCGACCGCCCGCTCGGTCAGGGCGGCGGCGTCGGCGTCCTCGGTGAGGGGCGCGGTCCGCCGGGTGAAGGCGCGGGGGAGTGCGCCGGCGGCCGGGCCGGGGCGGTGGAACAGCCCCTGCCAGTGCTGGACGGCCGGCCGCCCGAAGTCGCGGACCACACCACGGAATCCGTCCCCGAGGAGGAAACGGTTCATGGCCCCCGGATCGGCCCAGAGATAGAACGGCGCGTACTGGTTGACCGGTGCGCCGTCGACCCCGCGCTCCCGTATTCCGTACGCCTTCAGGCCGAGCCCTTCGTAGTCGTCCAGGAGGGGCCCCTTGGTCCGGACGCGGTCCCGGATGATCTCCATGTCGTAGTCGGCGGGCAGGGTGACGGCGTACTGCATGGCATGCATGACGGCTCCGTACGGGTGCGGGGGAGGGGCTCAGCCGGTGGTGCGGGCGGCGGGCGTGCGCTGGGCGGCCAGCAGGGTCAGCACGCCCTGTACGGCGGCGTCGAAGGGGGCGGCGTCATCGGCAGCGCGGGCCAGGACGTAGCCGCCCTGGACGACGGCAGCGACGGCCGCGGCGCCGGCCGCCGGGTCCAGCGCGGCGGACAGCTCCCCGCGGCGCCGCCCTTCGGCGAGCACCTCGGCGATCCGGCCCCGGAGCCAGCCGAACAGCTCGTCCAGCGGCTGCCGCAGCTCCGGGCTGTGCACCACGTCGCGGTCCTGGGTCATCCGGCCGATCGGGCAGCCGCGCAGCACCTGCCGCTCGCGTCGCAGATACGCCGCGATGCGGTCGTAGGCCGTACCCGGGCCGCCCAGGCACTCCTCCGCGGACCGCCTCAGGTCCTCCGCGGTGCGCCGGATCGCCGCCAGGGCGAGCGCGGACTTCCCGCTGAAGTGGTGGTACATGCTGCCCTGGCCGACGCCCGCGCGCTCCAGGATCGCCTTGGGGCTGGTGCCGACATAGCCCCGTTCCCACAGCAGCTCCTGGGTGCTCCGGATGAGCCGTTCCCGGGTGTCCGGTGGGTTCTGAGTGCTCATGACGGCACTGTACATACTAGTAGTTACAGTGATCAAGAGCGGGCGGGCGGCCGACGCGCACCGTGCGCCCAAGGCGGCCGGGAGCAGCCGCCGGCGCCCCGCCTGCTTCCCGTGTCGTACGGGCGGAGCCGCCGGCGGTACGACGACCGGCGGGCCCCGGAGGGCGAGTCTCGAAGGAGACCGGACGCACCCGGTCGGCCCGGCCCGCAAGGCACCGGGACACCTCTGCCCCATGAGGAGCTGATCGCGATGTTCGAGCTCGCCGACCCCTGGTCCGGCGGTGGCCCCGGCCCCTGGATCCTGTTCGTCCCCGTCCTCTGGGCGGTGGTCATCCTCGGCGTGGTGACGCTGCTGCGCCGTACGGTCCGGCGCCACGGCGGGCCCGGCCGGCTGTTCCGCGGCCCGCAGTACCCCGCCCGCGCCGACACGCCCTCACCCCTCACCGTGCTCGGCCGGCGCTTCGCCGCGGGCGAGATCGACGAGGAGGAGTACTGGCGCCGGCTCTCCGTCCTGGAGGAGCACTTCGCCAAAGACCCCAAGGAGGGTGCCGCATGACCGCCGCCGGCCCGGACCGCCACGCCGTCCGGGCCGGCCGCGGGACCGTCAGCCGACCCCGGCGCTCCGGACCCGGATGTGGGAGCCCGCCGCCGTATGGATGTCCTCCAGCGGCAGGGGCTCCCCGTACCCGCGGACCGTACGGGCCTCCTCGGGCGCCGGGGTCAGGGCCGGAAGGGTGAACCACACGACCTTGCCGCCGCCGTCCGGGCGCACCCCCCAGCTCTCGCTGAGCGCCGCGATCAGCGCCAGGCCCCGGCCGCAGGTCTCCCAGCCGTCGGCGACCCGCAGCCGGGGCAACCGGGGGTCCTCGTCATGCACCGAGACGGTCAACTGATCCAGCAGAACGCACAGTTCCACGGTGCACTGCTTGCTGGGGCGGGCGTGCCGGTGCACATTCGCGAGGAGTTCGGTCACCCCGAGCGCCGCCGGGTCTATCAGGGCGTCGAGACGCCAGTACCGCAGCTGCGCGGAGACAATTCTGCGCACATGCCCGATGCGAGCCGGAACGGCTTGGAGCTCCACCGTGCAGTGCCTGCTGGGCTGCCTGATCACGACCGCGACTCCCTGGTGAGGCCGGGCGCCCCTCGTGCCGGGCAGGGGCGAAGATCGGATCCAGCGATGCCGACTGCACCACAGCGTCACCGCTGGTGAACCCTCAGTGATACGAAACCAGGGTCGGCCAGCCGGCGTGCTCCCGCAACCGCACCCCCGCGGCCGGAGCGGGCCGTCAGGGGTGCTGCGGGCGGGCCGCCTCCAGGGCCTTGAAGAAGAGTTCCGGGGCGCCGAGGGTGAGCGAATAGCGGTGCCCGTTGAGCGTGGCGAGCGCCCGGTCCCGCGCTGCGAACAGCGGTTTGTGTGCCTGCACCGCCTGCAGCGGGGCGCTGTCGATCTCCCTGCCGTAACTGGTCAGCAGCACCAGTCTGCCGTCGCTGATCACAACCTGGCCGGCGCGGGTCAGGGACCGCAGCCACCGTTCGATCCGTACGCCGGTCGCGTTGAACTCAGGCTCCGCCATGCCGGCACCTCCTCGGTAGACGGGCAGCTGCCCTCCACCGCCCCTTGGGGGAAGTTTGCCGGTATCGGGCCCTCGCGCACCAGTGGCCCGGCGCGTGGTGCGCACAACACCCCTGCCCCACGGTCGCCTTGGGGTATCCCAAAGTGATGTTTATGCAGGTGAGAAGGGTGCGGAGGATGGCTATAGTCGGAATCGGCCCGCTGTTTTCCGCGGGCGTTCCGAACCCCGGAGGAGCGCGCCGGTGAGCACCGCACAGCAGCCGCAGAGCCGGTCCGGCCAGGAGGTCGCGGCCGAGGGCCCGATACCGACCGTCGATGTCGACCGCTCGGATCCGGACTACCGAAGCTGGCTCAAAGAAGCCGTCCGCAAGGTCCAGGCGGACGCCAACCGCACCGCCGACACCCACCTGCTGCGCTTCCCGCTGCCCGAGGCGTGGGGCATCGACCTCTACCTCAAGGACGAGTCGACGCACCCCACCGGCAGCCTCAAGCACCGGCTGGCCCGCTCGCTGTTCCTCTATGGGCTGTGCAACGGCTGGATCCGTCCCGGCAAGCCCGTCATCGAGTCCTCCAGCGGCTCCACGGCCGTCTCCGAGGCGTACTTCGCCTCCCTCATCGGGGTGCCGTTCATCGCGGTGATGCCGGCCACCACCAGCCCGGAGAAGACCCGGCTGATCGAGTTCCACGGCGGCACCTGCCATCTGGTGCAGGACCCGCGGACCGTCTACGAGGTCTCCGCCCGGCTCGCCGCCGAGTCCGGCGGGCACTACATGGACCAGTTCACCTACGCGGAACGCGCCACCGACTGGCGCGGCAACAACAACATCGCCGAGTCGATCTATCAGCAGCTGCGGCTCGAGCGCTATCCCGAGCCCGCCTGGATCGTGGCGACCGCGGGCACCGGCGGCACCTCCGCGACCATCGCCCGCTATGTCCACTACATGCAGTACGACACCCGCATCTGCGTCCCCGACCCGGAGAACTCCTGCTTCTTCGACGGCTGGCGCACCGGCGACACCGAGACCGACTGCGCCACCGCCTCGCGGATCGAGGGCATCGGGCGGCCGCGGATGGAGCCGAGCTTCGTGCCCGGCGCGATCGACCGGATGATGAAGGTCCCGGACGCGGCCAGCATCGCGGCCGTACGCGCCCTGGAGACCGCGATAGGGCGCAAGGCGGGCGGCTCGACCGGAACCGGGCTGTGGAGCGCCCTGAAGATCGTCGCCGAGATGGTCGCCGAGGGCCGTACGGGTTCCGTCGTCACCCTGCTGTGCGACCCCGGCGACCGCTACCTCGACAAGTACTACTCGGACGCCTGGCTGGCCTCCCAGGGGCTGGACATCACGCCCTACGCGCGCACCCTCGACGCGTTTCTCACCACCGGCTCCTGGCCGGCCTGAACCCTCCGGGCGCGCGCGGGGGGCGCGCTCGGAGTCAAGCGGTGAGATGGCCCAGGGCCGGACTTCGGGGTCGGGCTCAGGGCCGGGCTCAGGGCCGGGCGCCCGGGCCGGGCCCAGGGCCCGGGCGCAGGGGAGGGGCTCAGGGGCGGGTGAGCCTGCGGTCCAAGGCCCGTACGGACTGCCGGAAGGCGCGGTCCAGGCCGGGTCTCGCCGGCGTCAGCAGAAGGCGGAACGGTGCCGGACCGTCCGCCGCGAACGTCCACCGCAGCCGGGTGCCGCCGCCCGCCGGCGTCAGCCGCCAGTCCTCCAACAGGGCCCGCAGACCAGGGGCGTTGGTGGTGTCGACGCGGTAGGCGTAGTGGGCGACGGGCTCGGCCGCCATGACCGTCTCGGTGAAGTGGGTGCCGCCGGTGAGCCGCACCTCCCTGCCCGCGCCGCCCCGCGTCGCCGCCGAGCGCGCCACGCCCGTGAACCAGCGTGACCAGCCGGCCACATCGTCCGCCAGCGCCGCATACACCGCCTCCGGCGGGGCGGTGGCCTCCGCGGTGAAAACCAGCCGCACCGGGGCGGACTCGGCGAAGTCGAGCTCGACGGGGCGGAGTCGGCGTGCCATGGGACGAGCACCCCCTACGGGACGGTCGGCGGGCCTGCGCCGGCCACCATAGCTGACGTCTCGTCAGATGTCTGTGTCGTCCGGCTGCTCGCCCGCCACCACCAGCTCCGGCGGCAGCTCCGCGAACTCCGCGCGCGCCCCCGCCGGCAGCCCGGCATCCGTCACCAGCACATCCACCTGGTCCAGCGTCGCGAACGAACTCAGGCCGACCGTGCCCCACTTGGTGTGGTCGGCGACCACCACCACCCGACGGGCGGACCGTACGAAATGCCGGTTGGTCTCCGCCTCCGCCAGATTGGGCGTCGACAGCCCCGCCTCGACCGATATGCCGTGCACCCCGAGGAAGAGCACGTCGAAGTGCAGCGACCGGATCGCGGCGTCCGCCACCGGGCCCACCAGGGTGTCCGACGGCGTACGCACCCCGCCCGTCAGCACCACCGTCGCGGCGCCGGCGCGCGGTCCCGCGCCGCCGCTGGCCGCCGCCCGCTGCGCGGTGTAGAACACATCGGCCACCCGCACCGAATTCGTCACCACGGTCAGATCCGGCACCTCCAGCAGCTGCTGGGCCAGCGCGAACGCGGTCGTGCCGCCCGCCAGCGCGATCGCGCTGCCCGGCGCCGCCATCTCGGCCGCCGCCTTGGCGATGTCCTCCTTGGCGCTCAGCTCCAGCGCCGACTTCGCCTCGAAACCGGGCTCGTGCGCACTCGGTTCGCTGACCGGCACCGCGCCGCCGTGCACCTTCTCCACCATGCCCTGCCGGGCCAGCGCGTCCAGATCGCGACGGACCGTCATGTCCGACACCTTCAGCCGCCGGGTCAGCTCATTGACCCGCACCCCGCCCCGCCGTCTCACTTCGTCGAGAATCAGGGCCCGCCGCTGCTCCGCGAGGAGATTCTGGTTGTCGCTCACCCCGGCCCGTCCCTTCCGCCCGGCTCGCTGTGGTCGGGTCGTACGCACCGGCGCGCCGCCGGCGATCACTGATGCCTTCATCCTCGCACGAGGGGCTGACAGTGACGGCGTTGTCGGGTGAGGCGGTTCGGTGCGGGTGGGGTGGGGTGCTCTCGCCGCCCTGCCGGCTGCTCCCCCGCCCCTCCCCCTCCTCCCCCTTCGGGGGAGGGGGCGGGGGTGGGTTCGGGGGTGGGGGGGACGCGCGGACGCGCACGCGACACCCCCGCCCCCACGACGCACCCCCGCCCCCCCCACGACGTATCCCCGCCCCGCGAGATATCAGCCGCCCTCACCCACGCATCCCCCCCCGCCCCTCCCCCCCCGGCACCCGTCGCCCCCCGGCGCCCGCCGCCCCCCACCCCGGCCAAATCCCCCACCAGAACCCCACCCCCCAAGGTGCTGGATGCGTCAGCGAGGGGAAGAGACAATCTGGGGCGTCGCGCCGCACGGCGCCGCACGGACTACGGGGGAATTCAGTGGAGACCGCGGACCCGACACCGCACGCCCGCTCAACGGACCGTGACAGCACGGCAGATGGGCCAGCGGACGCCGCGCCACCGGACGCCGCACCCCAGCTCTCCCTGGAGCTGCTGGTGCACGGTGTCGGCGGCACCACCGCACCGGAGATGCTCGGTGACCCACGCGTCCAGCTGATCACCGGCGACGACACCGCCGCCTGTTACCGCCGCACCGACGACGCGGACGCCGAGCAACGGCCCGACGACTACCGCGGCGAACCGGTCCGCGAGGCGTACTGCTGGTCCAACCTCACCTCGGGCAACGGCGCCCGCGCCCTGTGGCTGCTGCTGGTGCCCTTCATGGTCGCCAACCTCGCCCACTGGATGCGCCCGGCCGCCCCGTCCGAGCACCCGGCCCAGCGGGTCTACGACCTGCTCGTCCGCATCCTCGCGCTCACCCTGACCGTCCTGCTCGCCGCCGCGTCCTGTGAGGTCGCCCTCGACCTCACCGCCTGGCAGTGCGCCGGTACCACCGCCTGCGCCGCCGACAAGTCCTGGATGGGCTTCCTCAGCCCGGACAACTCCGGCTGGTGGAGCGCCCCGGGCCGCCGCCTCGCCCTCGCGTCCATGGTGCCGCTGCTCGTCATCGGCTTCCTGTGGTGGCTCTCCCGTCGTACGTGGAGCGCCTACGAATCCGCCTCACCGCCGCCGCGGCTGCCCGGCACCTCCCGCGGCACCCCGGTCGCCGAACGCACCGCGCTCAGCCGTGAGGGCTTCTGGTACGGCCGCCGGCTGGTCGCCAGGCTGCGCGCCGCGCACACCACGGCCGGTGTACTGACCATCGCCGCCGTCCTCCTCGCCGCCGCCGCGAAGACCGATGAGCGCGGCGGCGGCGACAGTGTCCTCGCGGTCACCGGCCGGGCCCTGACCGCCCTGGTCATCGTGCTCGCGGCGGTCACCCTGGTGGTGGTCTGGCGCACCGCCCGCAGTGAGGACGCACCGGACCTGGCCTCGGACCGCCTGGTCGTACGGGCGCTGCCGTACGCCGCCCTGGGTGCGCTGGTGCTGACCGCGGTGCACTCCGGCTGGGCGCGCCCCGGTGCGTACAGCCGGGGTCCGCTGCCCGGCGCCGGCGCGTTCGGCGGGATCGCCGTCTTCCAGGGCGGGCTGGTGCTGGCGCTGGCGGTGACGGCCTGGGTCCTGCAGCGCGCCGCCCGCGACGACGCCCGTACCGCGCTGCGCGGTATGGGCGGGCCCGCGGTCGCGCTGCTGGCCTGCGCGGTCGGCGGGGTGCTGTCCGGGGGTGTGGCCCAGCGCTTCGCGGACTGGCTGGACGGCGGTGCCACCCCGGGCCAGGCGCACGCCCCCATCCCCGGGCCGCCGGTCCTGCTGTCCTGGCAGGCCTCGGTCATCCCGGCGCTGCTGGTCGTCGTCGCCGTGGTCGCGGTGCTCGCGGCGATCCGGATGGTGATCGTCCGCAACCGCGTGGCCAAGGACGTCCCCGGGCTCTACGACCCGCGGGAGCGTCCCGACGCGGGCCGGACGAAGCGCATCGCCGCCACCATCGCCGGTGCCGGACTCACCGATTCCGCGCCCGTCCTGATCGCGGCCACCTCCGCCGTCACCCTCGTCCTCGGGGCCGGCGCGGTGATCGGCGCCTGGCACACCGGCCTGGCGCCGGGCCGCGCCACCGAGAACGCGGCACCCGTCGTGCACGCCGCCGCCGAGACCGCGGAGTCCCTGGGGTCCTGGCTGATGGGCGCCGGCGTCATACTGCTGATCACCATGGGCCGGCGGGCCTACCGCGACCACTCCGCCCGCCGCACCATCGGCATCCTCTGGGACGTCGGCACCTTCTGGCCGCGCGCCGCCCACCCCTTCGCACCGCCCTGCTACGCCGAGCGCGCCGTCCCCGACCTCACCTGGCGGATGGCCACCTGGACCGAGCGGTTCGACGGCCGGCTGGTGCTCTCCGGGCACTCCCAGGGCAGTGTGCTGGCCGCCGCCGCGGTCTGGCAGCTGGACCTGGTCACCCGCAGCCGCGTCGCCCTGCTGACGTACGGCAGTCCGCTGGAGCGGCTCTACGGGCGCTGGTTCCCGGCCTTCTTCGGGCCTCCCGCGCTGACCGGGCTGCACCGCGAGATGGATGACTGGCGCAATCTGTGGCGCTTCACCGACCCCATCGGCGGCCCGATCCGGCTCACCTGCGAGGACGGCCGGCGGATCGACCAGGGGCCGCTGCGCGACCCGCTCGCCTTCGGCCGCACCCTCCAGAACCCGCTGCCCGCGCAGATCCTCGGCCACGGCGACTACCAGGCCGACCCGGTCTTCGACACGGTCCGCGCCGAACTCATCGCCCGGCTCGGCCCGGACCTGCCGTGCCAGCGGCCCGCCGACAGCGCCCCCAAGGGCCGTCAGGATCAGGGGAGTTCGGGGAGATCGTCCGCGTAGAGGAGGGTCAGGTCGGCGGTGCTCGGGTCGGTCAGCTGCGCCACCCGGCCCGCGTGCCGCTCGACCATCGCCTCGAACGTCTGCCGTGCGGTACGCCCGTTGCCGAAGGAGGGTCCCTTGGGCAGCGCGGTGAAGTACTTCAGCAGCGCCTCGCCGGCCCCCTCGGTGAGGTGGTACTCATGCTCCTCGCCCTGCTGCTCGACGATCCGCAGCAGCTCCTCGGGCGCGTAGTCGCCGAAGGTGATGGTCCGTGAGAAACGGGACGCCACACCGGGGTTGACCGCCAGGAAGCGTTCCATCTCCGCGGTGTAGCCCGCCACGATCACCACCACCGCCTCCCGGTGGTCCTCCATCAGCTTCACGAGGGTGTCGATGGCCTCCTTGCCGAAGTCCCGGCCGGAGTCCTCGGGGGAGAGGGCGTACGCCTCGTCGATGAACAGCACCCCGCCGCGCGCCCGGTCGAACGCCTCCTGGGTACGGATCGCGGTGGACCCGATGTGCTCGCCCACCAGGTCCACCCGGGACACCTCGACCAGATGCCCGCGCTCCAACACCCCGAGGGACGCCAGGATTTCGCCGTAGAGCCGGGCCACGGTCGTCTTGCCGGTGCCGGGGGAGCCGGTGAAGACCAGATGGCGGCGGACCGAGGCGGCCTTCAGCCCCGCCTCCTGCCGCCGGCGCCCCACCTCGATCATGTTGATCAGACTGCGCACCTCACGCTTGACGCTCTCCAGCCCCACGAGGGTGTCCAGTTCGCCCAGCACCTCGTCGGAGGGCCGGCCGCTGACCGCGGGCTCCGCGGCCGCCGGGTCCGGGGCGGCCTGCGGCGTGCCCTGCGCCGGGACGCCGCCCAGCAGCCCGGCCGTCCGGGTCATCTGCTGCACCGCGGGCGCCGGCGCCGGGCCGCCCGCCGCTTCCGGCACGGTCCGGCTCTCGTCGCTGGTGCAGTCCTCGACCGTCGGCCCGTCGCCCTGCCCGGCCCCGCCCTCGGCGAACTCGTAGCCGCCGCGCGCACACCGCTCCGTACGGCAGCGCGTCAGCGTCGTACGGCAGCCGTCGATCACATGGAAGCCGAAGCCCGCACTCCCGGTGACCCGGCAGCGCTGGAAGGTGCCACGGCCTTCCGCGGAGACATAGAACCCGGCCTCGGTCGGCGAACTGACCGTGCAGCCCTCGATGGTGGGGTCCGCGCCCTTGGTGACGATCACCCCGGTCTGCGCCCCGTCGATGGTGCAGTTGGCGAGTGTGCCGCCGCTGCCGTGGTCGCGGAACCAGGCGCCCGTCGCGGCCTCCCGGATTCGGCAGTCGTCCAGCTGCACGGTGGCCCCGTCGCTCACCGACACCGCGGTGTTGCGGACCTGCGCGATATCGCAGTCGACGACATCGGCGCGGGAGCCCCGGTCGAGGACGAACAGCGCGTCCGGGACGTCGTGCACCCGGGTCGTGTCCAGTACGGCGGTGGCGCCGTCGCTCACCCACACCGCAGGGTAGTCGCCCGTACTGTCATGGATCTCGCACTGGTTGGCGTCCACCCGGGTGCCCGGGTCCCAGACGGACAGCCCGTTGCGCCCGAAGTGCCGCACCGTGCTGCGGGTCAGCGTCAGCACCGAACGGGACCGCAGGTCGACGGCGTTCTCCGGGATGTCGTGGATGTCGCAGTCGGCGAGGGTGAGGACCGCGTCGGTGTCCAGGGTGACACCGTCGGCGGAGGTGCGGTGGACCGTGCAGTCGGTGAAGTGACCGGTGGCCCGCGACGCGACCTGGATGCCCGCGCCCTTGATCTCGTACAGCTCGCAGCCCACCGCCTCGACCGCGCTGCCCTCGCCGTGCAGCGACAGCCCGGCGCCCGAGGTGTGGTGGACCCGGCAGTTCTCCAGCCGGGGGTGGGCCCCGCCGCGCACCGCCACGCCGGCCTGCCCGGCGGCCATCACCTCGCACTCCTCGAAGACGCCGCCGGCGCCGTCCAGGACGCTGATGCCCACCCCGCCCGCGTTGTCGACCGTGCAGCGGCGCACCGTGGGGCGGGCGCCGCCGCGGACCTCGATACCGGACGCGGACCGGGTCACCACCCGCAGACCGGCCAGCTCCGGGGCGCCGTCCTCCACCAGCAGCGCGGGCGCCGCCGAATCCGTCGCCTCCAGATGCAGATCGTGGACGGTGGCCGAGGCACGTACGGTCAGCGCGACACCGTCGGTGGGGGCGATCCGCACCGAACCGCGCGACCCGTCCGCGCCGCGCAGCGTCACCGCGCGCACCAGCACCAGATTCTCGCGGTAGGTACCGGCCGGGACGGTCAGCACATCGCCGTCCCCGGCGGCCTCCAGGGCGGCGGCGAGCGAGCTGTACTCCCCTGTGCGGCGTCGCCAACGCGACGTTCCGGAGTGCGTCACCTGGACCGAGCCCTGTGCCATGGCGGTGTCGTGTCCCCACTTCGTGCGGCGGTTGTCGGCCCGGCACCCATCCGTCCGCGGATGTCCGTATTCCGGTCTGCGAGGCCCCAGCCGAGAGGCTGGCGCCACCACCGTAGCGCGCCCGGCGGGCGGGAGTTGACACGGTCAGCCGCCTTGCGGGAAGGCCGCTCAACTGCCCGCGTCGGCCCGGCCCCAGTCCTGCCCCGCGCGCTTCCACTCCTGGTCCCAGCGGCGGAAGCGACGCACCATCAGCCGCCAGACGATCATCCGCCGGGCGCCCTCGATCATCATGCCGACCCCGGCCGTGGTGCCCAGCCCGGCCAGCACCGCATGGGTGCCCGCCGTGCCGGTGTCCATCGGCCGCGGCACCACCCGGCCCCGGTCGTCCGTCCAGATCCGGAACCGCTCACCGGTCTCCACCGGACGGGGCGCGGCGAGCTGCCCCAAATGCGCGCTGCCGTCCCAGGCCGTCCAGCGGGCGAGGACCCGGCGGTGCGCATCGCGCTGCGAGGAGGTCTCCGGATCGGGGTCGAGCGGGGCCCGCGAGAGCAGCCGGTCGACCGTGACCCACACCAGATGCCGCTGCTGGTGCTGGCTGCGCACGGTCTCCAGCAGTTCGCCCTGCGCGGCCCGCCCGGTGAGCCAGCCCGCGGAGGTCGCCCCGAAGACGATCAGGAGGGCGGCGACCAGCGCCACCCAGGCCTCGATCCGATCGGTCCGGCGCCGCAGCGGATTGTGCCGCCAGCGCCATACGCCTCTCATCGCTCGCATCGTTGCCCCCTCTCCGTGTCCGTGAATACCGCATCAGGGGTGGTCCACGCGAGAGTTCTGCGAAGAGAGAGCAACATCACCGCGTACAAAGGGCAACTTACGGACGTACGGAACGGGTCCCCGGCCCGCTCGCCGAAGGCCCGCCGGACCCGGCTCCTGCCTGGTCAGCGCACCCGGACCGCCAGCGTCACCTCGGCGCCCGGCGCGCCCGTCCCCGGGTCCCCGCCGGTGACCGCGAACCGGTCCGCAACCAGGCGCGCCAGCCACAGCCCGCGCCCCTTGGTCGCGCCGTCCAGGCCGGGCAGCAGCTCGGGGATCACCTCCTCGCTGAATCCGGGGCCCGCGTCGCTGATCCGGCACTCCAGCTCATCGCCCACCCGCTGGAGCAGCAGCCGCCCCGAGCCGCCCGCATGCTCCACGGCGTTGCCCGCGATCTCGTCCACCGCCAGCACGAATTCGCCGCGCCGCGGCTCGCACAGGCCCTCCCGGGCGGCGCACTCCTCGACCAGCAGTCGCAGTTGCGGCAGCAGCCGGGCGGTGAAGCGCCGTTGCAGCAGCCGACGGCCGGACCCCTCCGCCGGACCGGAGTTCACCACGCGCGCACCACCTCCGTCAGTATCAGCCGGGGCACCGTCCCGGCGCCCAGCCGTCGTAGCGTCCGGCACTGCCCGCGGTCGCAGCGCACCTCGATCAGCTCGTGCGCCGCGGCACGGCCGGCCAGCGTGAGCAGGGTGACGGCGCAGCCGACCGACAGGAAGTGCAGCCGGGTCAGATCGACGGTGAGCCGCCGGGCCGGTGCGGTCTGCGTCAGCGCGATCTCCAGCGCTCTGCCGACCTCCGGCCGGTGCGCGGCGTCCGCCTCGCCGATGAGGCACAGCGACCCGTCCCGGCCGCGGGTCGACCGCAGACTGCCCAGCCGCTCCAGGAGCGTGCAGGGATGGGCCCGTTCCATCGCGGTGAGCATGGAGCGGTCGAAGCGGCGGCGGTCGTAGGCACAGATCTCGGTGTACGGGCGGCCGGTGAAGAGCGCCTGGGCGCCGGTCTCACGGGCGGCCACCGCCGCCACGTCCGTGCCGAGCGCCCGCACCCAGCCCATGTCGATGAAGGCCCGCAGCCCCGTATGGCCCTCGGTGACGGCCCGGTCCGTCTCGGCGTGCAGCCGGCCCATCTGGCGGGCGGCGGTGAATGCGTGGTCCGGCGCGATCACTTCGCGCATGCTGGTCACCACCAACTGGCCGCGCTCGCGGGCCTGGACGGTGCTGCGACTGGGGAAGTCGATCCTGGCCAGCACCTCGTCCGCCGGCACCCCGGGGCAGGGCAGCAGCAGGACCTTCTCGCCGCGGGCCAGCCCGAGCCGTACGAACGCCGTGACGACCTCCCAGCGCACCTCGTCGTCGCCGTAGCTCACAAAGGCGTGGTCCCCGGGCCGCAGCCGCTGGACAGGGAGGAGACGGTCGTTTCCGGTGTCCCTCGCAGCCATCGGCACGCAGCTCTCCGTCTTCCGCCGGCCCCGCCGGGCGCACCTCGGACAGGTGGTCACCGGGCCGCGGCGGCCCGCCGGCCGTCGGGAAGCCGCACGGCACGGGGCGCGCCGGCCCGTCAGGCGAGTATCTCGAACGGGTCGCCGATCCGGATCGTGCCGGCCCCACGAGGGATCAGATTCTGGCCGAAGACCAGCCGGTCACCGAAGCGGCGATGGCGGGCGAGGGTGCGCAGCGGCTCCTTGCCGCGCTCGGCGGTGCGCTGGTCGGTGGTCGTGACCACGCAGCGTGCGCTGGGCTTGACCACGTCGAAGTCCACCTTGCCGATGCGCACCCGGCGCCAGTCGTCCTCCGCCCAGGGGGCGGTGCCGTCCACGACCACATTGGGCCGGAAACGGTCCATCGGCAGCGGCCCCTCGTCGGCGTGGTCGCCCTGCGCGATGAGCGAGTTGAGGGCGTTCAGCGACGCGGTGGTGGTCAGCAGCAGCGGAAAGCCGTCGGCGAAGCTGACCGTGTCACCGGGCGCGGAGTACGCCGGGTCGACGGGCCGGCGGGTGTCCGGGGTGTCGAGATGCACCAGCCGGCACTCGACGCCCAGATACCCGCGGAACCACGCGGCCGCCTCCGGGCCGGCGGGCACCGCCTCGACCTCGTCCGCCCAGACCCCGACCGGAACCGTCTCCCCGGACCCGGGCACCGCGACCGTCAGCGGCTCCCTCCCGGGCGCGGTCAGCCCGAGGGAACCGCCCGGCAGCCACTCGGCGCGCGCCAACGCCAGCGCCGGCTGCTGCCGTTGGGTCAGCTGCCTGCCCTCGGCGTCCACGAGCAGCCAGCGTCGGTCCCCGGCGAGCCCCCACGGCTCCACGACCGCTTCGCCGGGACCGGTCCCCGCAAGGGACTTGACCGGGTAGAGATGGATCGACCGGAGCGCAGGCTTCATACCTGCCATCCTGCCAGCCGCCCCGACCGGTTGACCGATCGCCCCGGTTCAGTAGCCCCGCGGGTACTGGCGGCTGTACGGGTCGTCGTAGGGCGCGGCGGGGCGCGGCGCGACCGGAGCGGCCGGGCGCATCGCCTCGTACCCCGTGCCCATGGGCGGGCGCTGGGGCTGCTGCTGTTGCGGGGACGGATAGCCGCCGCGGGTGCCCGCCTGCTGCGGGATGTACGGCGCCGGGGTCTGCTGGAGCGGGGCGACCGGCTGCGCGGCCGCTCCCGGGTAGCCCTGCGCCGGCGACGGCTGGGAGGGCGCGGGCGGGAGTGCCGGCAGCGCCGAGGGCAGCGCCGGCAGATACGACGAGCCCGTGTCGTACGGGGAGGGGTTCACCCGGATCGGAGCGATCTGCGGCGTACCGCGCTCGGCGACGAGGCTGTCGTAGATCGGCGTGTCGGGGAAGGAGGGCGAAGCGTAGTAGCCGCCGCCGTAGGTAGAGCGGGGGGAGGTCATGCCTCATAAGTTAAGCCCACGATGTGCCGATTGGGGAGTCTGGAATGAGGGTTGTTTCAGGTGTTCGGAGTGGCCATGGCGCACCAATGTGAGCGAACGTGCGGAAATCGGTCGCGATCGCCCGTAGGAATCCTGTAAAGACCTCGCTTCTCGCAGGTGAACAAGGGGCGTTCGGGATCGCGGGGGCGAAGTAGGTTGGGGGTGCCACCGACGGCACCCGGCGGACGAGAGGAAGGCGCGGCGATGTCGATGCTCAAGGGCGGCAATGTTCCGGTCCCGGCCCCGGCGGTCCGGGTCGAGCTGGGCTGGCGGCCGGCCCCGGGGACACCGGACGTGGACGCCTCGGCCCTGCTGCTGGTGTCCGGAAAGGTCCGCGACGACGGGGACTTCGTCTTCTACAACCAGCCCGCGCACGCCTCCGGCGCCGTACGCCACGAAGGCAAGCACCCGGCCGGCACCGCGCTGACCGACCACCTCGCCGTCGATCTGGCCGCCGTCGAACCCGCCGTCGACACCGTGGTGCTGGCCGCCTCCGCCGACGGCGGCAGCTTCGGCGGCGTCCCGGGGCTGCACATCCGGGTGCTGGACGCCGCGAGCGGCGCCGAACTCGCCCGCTTCGACAGCCAGGACGCCGGCCCCGAGACCGCCTTCGTCCTCGGCGAGCTCTACCGGCGCCAGGGCGGCTGGAAGTTCCGTGCGGTGGGGCAGGGGTACGACACCGGGCTCGCGGGGCTGGCCACCGACTTCGGCATCAGCGTCGAGGAACCGGCGGCACCGCAGCCCACGGCACCCGCCGCGCACGCCCCGGCCGTGCCGGCCCCCGCCGTGCCCGCTCCGGCGCCCGCCGCGCCCCCGGCCATGGCGCCCGCGCCCCCGATGGCGCCGCCGCCCCCGGCTCCCGCGCCGCCCATGGCGCCGCCCCCGGTGCCGCCCGCGCCCCCGCTGCCGACGGGGCCGGCGGCATCCGTCCCGCCCCCGGCACCCGCCCCCGCGCCCCCGCCCGTGCGGCTGACGAAGGTCACCCTCACGAAGGCCGCCCCGGCCGTCTCCCTGACGAAGCAGGGCGGCACCTCCGGCGCGATGCGGGTGAACCTCAACTGGAGCGGCGGCTCCGCGGGCAAGCGGCTGGGCAAGAAGCTGGGCCGCAAGGCGATGGAGGCCATGGGGGCCCGCGGCGCGCTGCTGCCGTCGTCCGGGGAGGTCGACCTCGACCTGTGCGCGCTCTACCAACTCACCGACGGCGCCGCCGGAGTGGTCCATCCGCTGGGCAACAACTTCGGCGCCCTGCACGCCCCGCCGTACATCCAGCTCGACGGCGACGACCGCACCGGCGCCGTCGCGACCGGCGAGAACATGACCATCAGCCTCGACCACCAGGACCGCATCAAGCGCATCCTGATCTTCGTCACCGTCTACGCCGGCGCCCGCAGCTTCGAGGGGCTGAGCGCGACCGTCACCCTCCAGCCCCAGTACGGTGCCCCCGTCGACTTCACCCTGGACGCCTGCACGGTGCCCTCCAACGTCTGCGCGCTGGCCCTGATCACCAACACCGGCAGCGAACTCGTCGTCCAGCGCGAGGCCCGCTATCTCGTCCCCGCGCCCGGCGTCAGCCCGCAGCGCACCGTCGACCAGGCCTACGGCTGGGGCCTGGACTGGTCACCCGCCCGGAAGTGACGGCACCACCGGGGGCGCTCAGGGCGCCGGATACGTCCGGCCCTTCCACGCCGCCCCGCGCCCCCGGCAGTGCTGCACCGCCGAGTCCACCGTCATCAGCAGATAGAGCAGCGCGGTGCACGGCAGCAGCGGCGCCGTCCACAGCGGCTGCCCGTAGTAGCGCAGCATCGGCAGATACGTCCCGCACATCACCGCCCAGGCCGCGCCGCCGGTCGCCGCGAGCACCGGACCGCCGCCGGCCAGCCCTGCCGCCAGCGCAGCGGGCGGCACCAGATACACCACCGTGAGACCGAGCACCGTACCGAGCAGCAGGAGTGGCTGGTGCCGCAGTTGGGCGTACGCGCTGCGCGAGACCATCCGCCACAGGTCGGCCGCCCGCGGATACGGCCGCACACTGTCCACCCGGTCCGCCAGCCCCAGCCAGATCCGCCCGCCGCCGCGCTTGACCGCCCGCGCCAGCGTGACATCGTCGATCACCGCATGCCGGACCGCGTCCGGGATGCCCGCCCGCTCCGCGGCCTCCCGCCGCAGCAGCACACAGCCGCCGGCCGCGGCCGCGGTCCGCGCCCCGGGCCGGTTGACCCGGCGGAAGGGGTAGAGCTGGCCGAAGAAGTAGACGAACGCCGGCACGATCAGCCGCTCCCAGTGCGTCACCGCCCGCAGCCGCGCCATCTGCGAGACCAGGTCCAGGTCCGCCGACCGCGCCGCCGCCACCAACTCCCGCAGACTGTCCGGTTCATGTGCGATGTCCGCGTCGGTCAGCAGCAGATACTCCGGTGCGACGCGCTCCCGCGCCAGCGCCATGCCGTGCCGTACGGCCCACAGTTTCCCGGTCCACGCCGGCTCCGGCTCACCGGGCGAGGACACCGTCAGCGGCAGCCCGCCCCGGGCGGCGGCCAGCCGCCGGGCCAGCGCGCCGGTCCCGTCCGTACTGCCGTCGTCGACCAGGAACACCTCCGCCCGGCCCGGGTATTTCTGCCCGAGCAGCGACGGCAGGCTGTCCGGCAGCACCGCGGCCTCGTCCCGCGCCGGGACCACCACGCCGACCGACGGCCAACGCTCCGGATCCCGCCGGGCCGGCAGCCGTACGTCGGTCCGCCAGAAGAAGCCCTGGCACAGCAGCAGCCACACCCAGGCCAGCAGGGACCCGGCACCGATCCACTCCATCGCTCCCACGGCCGCAGTCTGCCCCACCGCACCCGGCGCACAGCGGCCATCGCGACGGTGTCGGAAGGGGAGGGGAAGGAGGGGTGAACGGGGGGAGGGGCCGGGAGTGCCGCCTCCGGAGGCACTCGCCCGTTGCGCCCGGTATGACAACCCGGACGGGCGGCTGAGTAAAGTGTCCGGGTGAAGATCGCGCTGATGGACTCCGGGACCGGGCTGCTCGCGGCGGCCGCCGCCATGCGGCGACTGCGGCCGGACGCCGATCTGGTCCTCTCCTCCGACCCCGACGGGATGCCCTGGGGCCCCCGTACCCCCGACGATGTCACCGCCCGTGCGCTGGCCGTGGCCCGCTCGGCCGCCGCGCACCGCCCCGACGCCCTGATCGTCGCCTGCAACACCGCGTCCGTGCACGCGCTGCCCGCCCTCCGCGCCGAACTGGAACCGCAGATCCCGGTCATCGGTACCGTCCCGGCGATCAAGCCCGCCGCGGCCGGCGGCGGCCCCGTCGCCATCTGGGCGACCCCTGCCACCACCGGCAGCCCCTACCAGCGGGATCTGATCGAGCGGTTCGGGCGCGGGGCGGAGGTCACCGGCGTGCCCTGCCCGGGGCTGGCCGACGCGGTCCAGTTCGCCGACGAGGCCGCGATCGACGCCGCCATCGCGGTCGCCGCCGAGCGCACCCCGCGGGACGTACGGACCGTGGTCCTCGGCTGCACCCACTACGAGCTGGTCGCCGAACGCATCCGGGCCGCCCTGGAGCAGCCCGGCGCCCCCGCGCTGGTCCTGCAC
This sequence comes from Streptomyces sp. NPDC058773, assembly GCF_042746015.1. Lineage (NCBI taxonomy): Bacteria > Bacillati > Actinomycetota > Actinomycetes > Kitasatosporales > Streptomycetaceae > Streptomyces > Streptomyces sp. NPDC058773. The sequence continues at coordinate 22,560 of NZ_JBHYPE010000053.1, read as the reverse complement.
GGCTCCGCCGAGGCGGTCGCCGCCCAGGCGCTGCGCCGCATCGGCGCCGAGCCCGCCCCGGCCGCCGCCGCGACCGGTGCCCTGAGCGTGATCCTCAGCGGCCGCCCCGCCGGACTGCCGGCCGCGGCGCTCGCCTACGCCGAGGGCCGGCTGCTCGCCCGGAGCCGTACGGACCTCCCGCCGGGCGACGAGATGCCGGCCGTCCCCGCGGTCGACGGGGCGGCCGCGGCGGCTCGTCGCTGACGTCTTCCACGGCGTCGCCGGTAGCGCAACCCGGGCCGGAATGGGGCCTTCCGGCGTACTGCCATGGTGTGCAAAGACGCGTACGCTGCGTTCCATGAGGGACCACCCCCACGAGGGGGCAGCAGCCCCCGGTAACCACGGCAGCACCGACAGGGACGGCATCGGGGCACGCTCCGGCAGCGGCTCCCACGCCGAGATCCCCGAGGTCTGGCACGGCAGCGCCACCAATCGCATCCAGTGGCTGCTGGCCGCGATCGGTGCGGCCTGTCTGGCGCTGGGCATCCTGCTCGCCGTCGAGAGCAACTGGACCTCGGGGCGCGCACCGCTGGTGATGTCGGTGGTCGGCTGTGTCGCGGCCGGTCTGCTGGTGCTCTTCGGCACGCTCGCCTTCGTCCATGTCGCGGTGCGCGTCGACAAGGAGTGCCTGGAGGTGCGGTGCGGCCATATAGGGGTACCGCGCCGCCGCATTCCGCTCGACAGCGTCGTCGGCGCCGATTTCGCCGCCCAGGTCACTCCCCGCCACTGGGGCGGCTGGGGCTACCGCTGGCGCCCCGAGCAGGGCACGGCCGTGGTCGTCCGCCGGGGCGAGGGTGTGATTCTCCAGCTGGGCGACGGGATGACCTTCACCGTCACCGTCGATGACGCCGAGGGCGCCGTCCGGGCGATCCGGGGCCGGCTCCGGCCGCGGGAAGGATCCCCGGCCGGCACCTGAGCGCCGCGCCGGCGGGTGCGCCCGGCCGCGCCCGCCGGGCCGGGGCGGACCGGGGATGTCCCGTAGGGTCGGGACCATGGCAACCCCCGACTTCATCCGTGACCTCCGGCACTCCATCGGCCGACAGCTCCTCTGGCTGCCCGGGGTGAGCGCGGTCGTCTTCGACGACCAGGGCCGTGTGCTGCTGGGCAAGAGGGTCGACACCGGTGGCTGGTCGGTGATCGGGGGCATCCCCGAGCCCGGTGAGCAGCCCGCCGAGACCGCGGTGCGGGAGGTCTACGAGGAGACCGCCGTACGGGTCGTCCCCGAGGGCGTCGTCCTCGTCGAGACCATGCCGCCGACCCACTACCCCAACGGCGATGTCTGCCAGTTCATGGATGTGACGCTGCGCTGCCGGGCGGTCGGTGGTGAGGCGCGGGTCAATGACGACGAGTCGCTGGACGTGGGCTGGTTCGCCGTGGACGCCCTGCCGGAGCTCAAGGAGTATGCGCTGACCCGGATCAAGCGGGCGCTGGAGGCCGGGCCGACCTGGTTCCAGGGCATGGACGAGGAGCTGCCGGGCCGGTCTCCCGAGGCCTGATCCCCTCGGCAGTTGCCGGGCGGCGGACTACAGCTCCTCCGTCGACGGCTCCTCCAGCGGGTCCGACGAGCCGTCCGGAAGCGGCGGCAGCTCCGACTCGTCCGGGGCGCCGGGCTCGTCGGAGGGCCCAGGGACGGTGTTCCCGCCGGGCGGCTCCTCCGTGTGCATCTCCCGCTTGTCCTTGCCGCAGGTCGTGATCCAGGTGCCGGTGGGGCCGCTCTCGTACCGGCAGAGCCAGCCCCGTACGGAGAGCGTGGCCCGGTCGTCCCGGGCCTCCCGCGGCGCCCGCACGAAGAACTCCGACATCACCGAGCGGGCCTCCCCGCAGCCCACCGTGCCCCCGGCGCCGGGGTCGGCGAAGAGCGTGACGTCCCCTTCCGTGCCCAGCGCGTCGGGGAGTTCCCCGCAGTTCACCGGCTGGCCGGGGACGGTCGGGGAGCCGGAGCCCGGACCGCCGTCGGGCCTGCGGTCCGGTGTGGGGGAGGAGGTCGTGGCCGTCGTGCCCGGGCCGCCGTCCGCGCTCCCGCAGCCCGCGGCGGCCAGTGCGAACAGCACCGTCGGCACGGTCATGAGCCTCCGCATGTCGGCCTCCCTGGTGGCGGCGGTGCACAGACGGCACGCCGCGTCGTACGAGGCTAGGAGCCCGCGGGGCGCCGGGCGATCCGGGACGGCCGATCGGGTGACGCCGCACGGGGACATCAGCTCTCCTCAGCAGTGGCGGGCGATACCGGCACGTAACCGGGGGCGGGGGTCCGCTCCGTACCCGCCGGCGGCCCCTACCGATGGCCGCCTCCGGGTGCGCACCGTCGCGACCTGCGGCAACGTGGTGCCGAAGCGTCAACCTTCCCACCGGACACAGGAGTGCGACATGGGTGACAAAGGTGCCATGGACAAGATGAAGGGCAAGGCCAAGCAGAAGGCCGGCAAGCTGACGGGCGACGAGCGGATGAAGGGCGAGGGCCGCACCGACGAGGCCAAGGGCCGCGCCAAGGGCGCGATGAGCGACGCCAAGGAGAACCTCCGGGGAATGAAGGACTCCCTGAAGGGCAAGAACCGCCCCTGACGCCCGGCGGGGGCGTGGCGGACCCGCTGTCCCCGTCTCCCGGAGCGTCCCCGGGCCCGCCACGCCTCTGCCGTACGTCAAGGCTCTGCGGGCGACTGCGGGGGGCCGACGGCGTCCTGCCGTACATCAGGCCGCTCCGCCATCAGGCCGCTCCGGCATCAAGCCGCTCCGGCCTTCTCCGGCCCTCCGGACGGCGTGGCCGATGACGCCCCGCCGTCCGGAGCGGCCGCGTGTCCCCGGTCCGCCGCCGCGTCCCCGTCCACCGCGGCGAGATCCCGGCTGGGGGTCTCCCGACGGTGGTCCCGATGAGACTCGCGGCGACGATGCGCCTGAGGTTGGCGAGCGGCGGGGGAGCGGTCTTAGGGGAGGACATCGGCACCACTTCCTGACGAGGGTTCCTGACGAGGTTTCCTGACGGGGGACGGGGACGTCGCGCGTCGCCACACCGTAGGAACGTGCAGGTCAGAGGTGTATGTGGTGGGACGCCATACTTCCCGGCGCTGACGTACGCGTGCCAACCATGGGGGACCATTCCCACGACCGGGACTCTTCCCGCCAACCCAGTAAGCCCGCGGTCACGAAGCCTTGAGGGCTTCGTTTGCGGCTGGTGGCAGGGTTCTTGCCGCCCGCTGATCAAGCGGCTTCTGCCGCCCGCCGCCGTCGGGATGGTCTCCGGGCCCGCCCGGAGACCGGGGCCCGCTCAGAAGTCGTAGCAGACGTAAGCGCCGCTGGGCTCGCGGGCGATCCGGTTCGAGTCCCAGCAGTGGAGCATCGGTCCAACGCGGTACAGCGCGGCGCCACCGGCCAGCAGGACAAGAACGGCGAGTACGGCGGTCACGGTCCGCATGGTTGTCGTCCGCCGTACGAGCCACCAAGCCCCGGCGACGGCAACCGCCCCCAGTCCCAGCATGACGGCTGCCATCGGGGCGGTGTTGTTCTGGATGCCGGCGAAGCTGTCCGGGTGCGAGGCCTGTCGGTCGTCCGAGCCTCCTGTCCGGCGGGTGCGCGATAGCTTGCCCGCCATGACTGACTCAGGATCCGTCGCCTGGCCGCCTGCCCCGATCAAGACCGAGCGGCTCGTGCTCCGCGAGCCGGAGGCCCGGGACCGTGCGGCGTTCATCGAGCTGTTCACTTCGCCGGAAGTGGGCGCCTATGTAGGCGGCCCGCGACCGCGTGATGAATTGGAGCGCACGTTGCCTGAGACGCCTGAGAGGCGCCCCGGCCTCTTCGTCGTCGAGCTGGCCGGAGCGATGATCGGCACCATCGAGCTCAACCGGCGTGACGCGGAGCATCAAAGTCGTGTCCGCCCCGATGCCGGGGCGGCCGAGCTCGGCTACTTGTTCCTGCCGGAGGCATGGGGACGCGGGTACGCCGCCGAGGCGAGCGCGGCGGCGCTCGGCTGGTTCGCCCACGCGCTGCCCGGCGAGCCGGTGGTGCTCTGCACCCAGACCGCCAACGACCGCTCGATGCGCCTCGCGGCGAAGCTGGGGTTCACCGAGGTGCAACGGTTCGAGGAGTGGGGCGCCGAACAGTGGATGGGCGTGTGGTCCCCGGTCCCGCCGCCCGCTTGAGTTCGTGCCCGGCAGCAGCACGAAGGATCCACGAGGCCGCCGATCGGTTCGGTCGTCGGCCTGGGCGCGCTCGGGGTCAGTCCCCGTGCGAGGCGGGCGACGTCTTGCTGAGCGGTAGCCGGTGGAACGGCATCGATCGGCTCCCGTCCGGGCCTCTGCAACGGGGGCTGCTCTCGTGTTCTCCCCAGCGATCCTGGCCGCCGCCGGACGACCGGACGCCCAAGCCGTACACCGCACCGGCCCGTGAAGAAACCAGCAACCGGCTCGGGCAGGATGGACTCTCATGACGGGCGGGAGAGACGAACTCGTAGAGCTGCTGCGGTGCGCCGGGCTGGAAGTCATGGGGGAGTGGCGGACCGAGGAGGTACTTCCGCCCCGAGCCGCATGGCGTCCCATCGGCGCGGGCGGAACCGCTCCGGCCGTGCGCGTGGGCGGAGACCGGCCCGACCTGGTCGCCGAACTCAACGCACAATGGCACCGGTTCGCGTCCGGAAGCGGAATCCTCCGAGGGGACGGCGTCTTCCTCATCGACGTCGCCGGCCGCTGGACCGGCTGCCTGCCCAGGCGCTGGACGCGGGTGCGGCTCACCGGCCGGTGGGACCTCGCCGGAGTGCTCGGCGAGCGGTCCGGACATCCCGGTTTCGTCACCGTGTCGATGGACGGGGACACACTGCTGGGGATGACCTGTGAGGGGGACGAGGTCTGGCTCACCGCCATCGACCACGTCCGACAGCGGCAGGAGACAGCCGCACAGGCGGCGGCCCGGGAGACCCCGCAGGAACGGGCAGCCGCCTGGGCATCGTTGCTTCAGGGGCCAGAGCCTTCGGAGAGGCTGCGCGAGGCGTGGGCACACGGCCTGGCACTCAACCCCAGGACCCCCGATGAGCTGTGCGCCCGCCTCTTGGGCCGGTCGCATTTCCTGCTGTGGCGCCGGCTGCCGACCGCGGTCATCGAGGCGGCCATGATCCACCCGGACTGGAAGGTGAGGCAGCTGCTCGCCGAGGCCCAGCCGAATATCACCCCTGAGCAGTGGACCCGCCTGATCCTGAACGAAGAAGGATCCGGGCGCCGGTGGATGCTCACCATGATCGCGGCAGACCGACGCGCCGAGCTCACCGACGCGGCATACCAGCAGCTCGCTGCCGACGCTTCGCCCCGGGTCCGCGCAGAAACCGCTCACCTCTCCGGACTGCCCGTTGCCGTACTCACCGCCCTGGCCGCCGACGCCGAACCGTCCGTACGAACCGAGGCCTGCCACCGGGCTTGGCCCCACCTGGGAACTCAGGCCCGGCGCAACCTCCTCGACGACCCCTGCGGCAAGGTCCGCACCGAGGCGCTGCTCCGTCACCACCAGGAGCACCCGATGACCCAGTCGGTCTTCGACACCGCGGAACTCAAAGACCGTGCCGTACGGACATGCCTTCTGGACCGCGGCCTGGCCGAACGCCTGGCCCGCCACAGCGATCGCGCCCTACGCAGCTCCCTGGCGGGCAACCCGCATCTGGACCCGGACCTGGTCCGCACCCTCGCACAGGACCCCGACGACGCAGTCCGTTCCGCGGTGGCCACACGCTCCGACCTCACCGAGGAACAACGGGCGGGCATCCGCATCGATTTCGACCCAGACGGCCGCTACCACCCGCTCAACTGGGTCACGGCACTGCACGAGGACCCCGACGCCATGCGCCGCCTGGCCGCCTCCTCCCACCCTCTCGTTCGCAGAAGCGTCGCCCGCGCCAGACACCTCCCGCCGGATGTGGTCGGCCTCCTTGCCCACGACGAGGACCGTGTCGTACAGCTCTTCCTCGCGGAATCCTGCGAGGACGCGCCCGCTGACATGCTGCTGCGCGTGTGGCAGTGGTGGACCGGAAGCCTCACCACCCCCGATCGCCCCCGCGGCCACCCGCACTTCCCCCGCCGCGGCCTGCTCCGCCACGCCGGCGATCCGAACCCGCGCATGCGCCAACTGGCGCTGGACGACCCGGAGTCGACTGCCGAACTGGTCGAGTTGCTCAGCCGGGACGGCAACGAAGAAGTACGGCACCGCGCCGCGAGGGACTCACGGCTGACACCCGCGTCGGCGGTGCGGCTGCTCGACGACCCGCACGAGCGAGTGCGCCGCGCGGCCGCCGGCCACCCCCGCTTGCCCGCGCGAGTACTGGTCCGGCTTCTGCGGGACACCGACACCGCAGAAACCGCGGCCCGACACCCGACACTGCCCGTTCCCGTCATGGAACAACTGCTCCAGTGGCTCCAGTCTCCCGCCGGCGCCACCCCGGGGCGATGAGCCGATGACGGACGGACTCCGGGCGTTCGGCCCGCCGTCCGGCGACGGCGTGCCTCGTCCTCGATCTGCTGGAGGGCGAGCGCAGATGCCGACGGCGGCTCGGACCTGAACGAGGGCGGCGCGGATCGGCACCTGAGCGCGCCATGCTCCGGCTGACGTCCGGCCGCCGCCCTGCACGGGCTCAGGGCGTGGGCAGGCCGCCGGGGCGGGCAGGGCGGCCGAAGCGAACCGGCACGCCGGGGGAGTACAGCACGCTCACCGGCGGCCCGCCCGGCGACGGCAGCCCGGCGGCGGTCACCAACTCATCCTCACAGTGCAGGAGTTCGGCGCGGTGCAGTGGCCAGCGCGGGTGGATGTTGGGCATGTACACCGGTCGGCCGAAGAAGGCGTTGTGCATGCCCCAGCGGGCGGTCAGGAAGTGTTCGAGGGCGGTTGGCTCCTCGATCCGCTCGCCGATGCGCACCGCGATCCGACAGCGCGCCCCGCGCGGCCCCGGCCAGCGTCGGCTGCTGGTGTAGCTGATGGTGTCCGCGTCACGGTGGATCGCCATCTTGGCCCACACGTAGGGCAGCCGGAAGGTGCTGCGGGCGACGGCCACCGGCAGCAGCCGCGAGGCCTCCAGCGAGCGGAACACCACGCCGCGCCGGCCGTGCCGGTCCACCGAGTAGAGGCGCACGTTGGTCTCCGGAAAGGTGCCGAGGTACGGGACACCCGGCAACCCGAACCAGCCCACCCGGTGCATCCGGAACGCCACCAGTCCGACGTAGGTGAGCCCGTCGTGGGTGTCCGGCACGGCCCCGGCCGGCAGCAAGGGCGCCACGTCCGCAGGGTCGGCGGCCCAGTGCAGGAACGACAGGTCGAGCCAGGACTGGGTGAGCAGCGTGTACGGAACCTCGCGTACCGGCTCGGGTGTTATCGGCTCCGCGGGGGTGGGGGAGAGCGGCATCGCGTCAGCTTCGCACATATTTACGGCGATTGGCCGGCCCAGGCGCTCCTTGTCTTCCTCGTTTCCTCGATTTCCTCACGCCCTGGCCCGCCCGCTGTGTGGACCTCGCTCGGGGACCTTCTCCACGGCGTCCGCATGGGCGGTCTCACGTCGGCGCGCGCATCTGCTCGGCGAGGACGGCGGGAGCGATCGACTCGACGTGCGCTCGCACATCAGCCACCACGAGGTGCCGCCTTTCATCCAGGACGCCGGCCTGCGCTCTTACGGCCCGGACCGCCTGGTCGACATCCCGTCCCGTCAACTCCGTTGCAGTGCAGACCGGTTCCAGTCATCGATTTCTCCTGAGCGGCCACTTCGGGGGCTGATGTGGGAACGGCATGGTTGTCGGTGTTTGTGGTGGATTGGTAACGGTGCGGGGCTGGGGGCAACGAGTGGGTCGAAGGCCTCGTCCGGGTGAACAGCGAGGCGCACCAGGCACCTTCGTCAAGGGGGTGGGTCTCACCATGTGGGCGAGATCCACGGGAGGGAAGTCCATGACCAGGACGAAGAAGACCGGGATGAAGGCGCGGGGCGGCCGCGTGGCCGTGATCGGTGCGCTGGGTCTGGCTTCAGTGGCTCTGGCCGCCGGGCCGGCGTTCGCCAAGGCCGTCGGCCCCGTCTCATCCGGCCGGGCGGTGTGGTTCCCCGCCGCCGGGATCCTATGACCTTCGGTGGACCGGAGGTCATCCGTCGTAGGTCTGTATGCCGTTCAGTGGGGCGGGATGCAACCGGGGGCTCGGGGCCGTCGTCTGGCAGAGCGAGAGAGGAAGCAGGGGCCAGATGAACGACGGTGGCAGGGGTGGCGGAGCCGTTCGGGGGGACGGTCCGCAGGTGACGGGCCTCGGTTCGCCGGGCCTCGGTTCGCCGGGCCTCGGTGTGGCCGGCCCTGGTGGGCCGGGCCGCGCGGGCCGGTCGGCGGTGGTCGGGCGTGAGGCCGAGTTGGCCGTCCTGGACGCGGTGGCGGCGGAGGCGCTGGCGGGGCGGACGCGGGTGGCGCAGTTGGTGGGGAACGCCGGTATGGGTAAGTCGGCGTTGCTGCATCACTGGCTGGACGGTGTCACGCGGTTCCGGGGCGTACGGGTGCGTTGCCGCCGACTGCAGCGGGACTTCGCGTTCGGTACGGTCCGGCGGCTGTTTCAGCCGCTCGTCGGCGCGGCCGGTGAGGAGGAGCGCCGGGTCCTGCTGGACGGAGTGGGGGAGTCGGTGCTGCGCATCCTCGACCCGGAGGGGCCGCGGGGCGGTGACTCCGGGACGTATGCCGACACCGCCGGCACGCTCGCCGGGCTGGACCGGCTCGTGTTCCGGCTGGCCCGGCGGGAGCCGCTGCTGCTGGCGGTCGACGACCTGCAGTGGATCGATCCGCCGTCGCTGCGGTGGCTGGCGCATCTGATCGACCGGGCGGATACCCGTCCCCTACTGGTGGCCGTCGCGACCCGTACGGGTGAGCGCCCGGCCCCCGGTGACCTGTACGACGCGCTCGTTCATCCCTCGGCCTGCCGCACCCTGGCACTGGAGCCCCTCGGGCCGGCGGACGTGGCGCTGCTGGTGGCGCGGGAATTCGGGGTGTCCCGGCCGGACCCGTCGTTCAGCGCCGCCTGTCATGCCGCCACCGAGGGGCACCCGCTCTTCCTGCGCGCCCTGTTGTGCGACGCGCGGCACGGGGGCGTACGGCCCACGGAAGAGGACCGGGAGAAGATCCGCACCTTCGGTCTGACCACGCTGCTGAGCGAGATCGGACACCGGCTGGGCCAGGGGTCCGCGGCCATGGCCGAGCTGGCGCGCGGGCTGGCCATCCTGGGGGACGGGATGCCGTGGCCGGTGCTCGCGGCGTACTGCGGCACCGGGGAGGCCGTGGTCCGCTCGGCGGCTGCGGAGCTGCACTCCCTGGGGCTGCTGGGTGCCGGGGACAGGGCGCGGTTTGTGCACCGGGTGGTCCGCGAAGCCGTCCTGGCGGCGTGGACGCCCCAGGAGGTCGGTGCGGCGCACGCGCGGGCGGCGCAGGTGCTGCACCTCAGCGGGCGCCCCGACGAGGAGGTCGCCGCGCATGTCATGGCCGGCGGGGCAGTGGCCGGGAACTGGCCGCCGGCGGTGCTGCGCCGGGCCGCGGGGGAGGCGCTGCACCGGGGCGCGGCAGAGACGGCCGTGACCTATCTGCGGCACGCCGTCTTCCAGCCGGCCACAACGGAGGAGCGCGCCCAGGTGCTCCTGCAACTGGCCGTCGCCGCCGGCCACTACGACCCGGGGCTCGCCGTCTCGTATGCCATGGCCGCCCTGGAACACCTCACCGACGACGCCGACCGTTCCCGGGCGGTGGGGGTGCTCGCCTGCGCCCACTTGCTGGCTCCGGGTGGCCGGGCCGAGGGGCCTGACCTGGACCGGCTGACCGCGGAGCTGACCGCCCGCACGGGCGCCGCCCGCGCCGACCGCGAGTCCTCGCTGCGCATACGGGCGCTGGTCGAGTGGCTGGCGTGCGAGCGGCCCACGGCCCGTACGGCGCAGGCCGCCCGCCGCGCCGCGCCGGTCGCCGAACCGGACCGCCACACGCCGGGGGAGCGGCAGCTGCTGGCCGTCCGCGCCTTCGCGGCCCTGCGGGCGGGCGAGCCGGCCGGCCGGGTCACCGAGCTGCTGGACCGGGCCCGGGTGAACCCGCAGGCGTTCTCCCACGACCTCTTCCCCCTGCACTACTTCGCCGCCCAGTCGCTGCTGTACTTGGACGGTCTGGACGCGGCCGACGACCTGTGCGGCCGGCTGCTGGAGGGGACCCGGGACCAGGGCATGGAACCGCTGGTCACCCTCCTGCTGCTCTACCGGGCCGCGGTCACGCTGCGCCGGGGGCACGTGGTCCGGGCCGCCGCGGTGGCCCGGACCGTGTCCGAGCGGGGCCTCGCGGCGGGTGAACTCCCCTACCGCACCACGCTGGACACCATCAGGATCGACGCCTTCCTGCAGATGGGCGACCTCGAAGGCGCCGAGCGCCTCGCGGCCGGCGCCTCCGCCGCGGAACCGCCCGAGCCCTCGTGGGAGTGGCCGCGGTTCCTGATGAGCTTGGCGGCACTGCGCTCGGCTCAAGGGGACCACCGCGGTGGGCTGATGCTCCTGCGCGAGAGCGGGCTGCACTTCAAGGCGGCCGGCATCGTCAGTCCCGCACTCGGCCCCTGGCGCTCGCGCGCCGCCGCGGCCGCCCTCCATCTGGGGCACGGGCGTGACGCGTACGCGCTCGCCGAACAGGAGCTGGTCCTCGCGCGGGAGGGCGGGATACCCCGGGCCGTCGGGGTGGCCCTGCACGCCGCCGGGCAAGTCACCCAGGGGGCGCGGGGTCTGACCCTCATGGCCGAGGCGGTGAGCGTCCTGGAGCACACCCCCGCCGAACTGGAACTGGCGCGGGCCCTGCACACCTATGGGTCCGCGCTACTACGGCGTGACGACAAGCCCGGCGCCCGTACGGCGCTGCGCCGCGGGCTGGACATCGCGGTCAGATGCGGCGCCGCGGCCCCGGCGCGCACCCTCCAGCAGCGGCTCCACGAGGCCGGCGGCCGGGTCGGCAGCCGGGGAGCGGGCGGCTCGCCCCTGACGGCCGGCGAGGAACGCATCGCCCTGCTGGCCGCCGAAGGATGGAGCAACAAGCGGATCGCCGAGCATCTCGTCGTCTCCCTGCGCACCGTGGAGACCCATCTGACCGGCGCTTACCGAAAGCTGCGCATCGGCGGGCGGCATGAATTGCGCGACGCGCTGAGGGCGCCGGCCGGCCGGGGGTGATCGGGCCGGGTCCCTCAGAGCGCCTTCGTCATGAACACGCTGTTGGGATCGGGCCGGTAGTCGGCGAAGGGCGCGCAGTAGTCGAACCCGAACTTCTCGTAGAGCTTTCTGGCGGGCAGGAAGAAATCGGCCGCGCCGGTCTCCAGGCTCAGCCGGGTGAAGCCGAGGGCTTGGGCCTCCGTGAGGATGTGCCCCAGTAATTGGGAGGCGACCCCGCCGCGCGTGCGCGCCGGCGCGGTGCGCATCGACTTCAACTCGGCGTGGGAGGCATCGAGTCGGGCGATCGCGCCGCAGCCCACGACCGCGTCGCCCTCCATCGCCGACCAGAAGGTGACCTCGGGACGGCGGAGTCCTTCGAGGCCGAGAGCGTGCTTGCTTTCCACGGGCGTGATGGACCGCATCTGCTGCACGTGATCGGCGAGAAACTGCACGATCTGCGGGCCGGACAGGTTGTCCACGGCGATTCTCATCTTGCTCACTCAAACCTTCCGGCTTCGGAGATCACATATGTCATGCCACCCTAAGGCGCCGCCGGTGGGAGTCGGACGTGGGGAGCACGGCAGCCAAGCCGCGGACGCGCCGTCAGCCGGAAGGTGCAGGGGATGCAGGGGAGCGTGGCCTGGTTCGCGAGAGCCGTCCGCCAGCTCTCCTGCCCCGGCCCACCCCCCTGTCAAGAGCCCCAGGTTCTTGCCCGGCCATATGCGGGCGGTCGCGCGGGGCAGGCAACCATGCCGCGGTTCGCGGCCTCTCCACAGGCGACTTTGTTCGATCGCCAATGGAGGACTGATGGGCAAAGCGAGAGCAGGCCGCGGCACCTCGGTGGGCGCGGTGGTGGCCGGGGTGACGCTGGTGATGTCCGCCGTGCCGCCTGCTGCCGCGGTCGTCGGGGGAGACCGGGCCGAGATCACGAAGTATCCCTGGACCGTGGCTCTGACGTCGGAGGACGTGAAGGAGCCGCAGTGCGCGGGCACACTGGTCGCGCCGCGCAAGGTGCTGACCGCGTCCCACTGTGTCAGCCCGGCCACCGTCGACGGCGTGCGCGTGGTGGGCGGCCGGGAAGACCTACGGGATACCCGTAAGGGCACCGTGCGCAAGGTGTCGAAGCTGTGGATCCACCCCAAGGCGGTCACCGAGGGGAACGGCGCGACGTACGCGCACGACCTCGCCGTCCTCACCCTCAACGCCCCCATGCCGTACCGCACTCTGCCGCTCGCCACCCCGGCGCAGCAGAAGCTGTACGAGGCGGGCACGCCCAACAGAGTCCTGGGCTGGGGCTCCACCACGGGGCGCGAGGACGACACCCGGGTGCCGCCGCTGCAGACCGCGCTGATGCCCAACCGGGGCGACGCACAGTGCGTCACGGCGTACGGCACCCGCAGGTACCAGAAGTCGTACACGATGTGCCTCGGCTACCGGACGGGCGGAGTCAGCGCCTGCAACGGGGACAGCGGGGGACCGGTCGTGGTGAAGGGGCGGCTCGTCGGCGTCATCAGCGGGGGCGGTAGCTGCACCAGTCGCCTCTACCCGGGCGTCGCCGTCAAGACGGCGTCTTACTACGCGCTGCTCCAGAGCCGGATCGCCGGATAGCCGGCGGGAGGGAGATTCCGGACGATGACGATGACTCGACTCACGTATCCACGGTGGCCGGCCCTGGTGTGTCTCCTGGTGCTCGTCGGCGCCGGGCTCGCCGTGCTGCCGGCGCACCCCGCCCAGGCCGTCGTCGGCGGGCGGAAGACCAGCACGGCCGCGGCACCCTGGGCCGTCACCCTCAACCTGTGGCGGCAAACCGACAGTTATCCGCGCTCGGGGCAGTTTTGCGGCGGCACCCTGGTCCGGCCGACGAAGGTGGTCACCGCGGCCCATTGCGTCGTGGACGAGGCCGCCACCGACCTGGGGGTGGTCGCGGGCCGTACCGATCTGCGCCGCCACGAGGGCACGCTGCGCAAGGTGACCAAGGCCTGGATCCATCCGCGCTTCGGCCGCCATCTGGAGAACGACGTCGCCGTCCTCACGCTCGACAAGCCGATGCCGTCGCGGTACACTCCGCTGCCCGTGGCCACCGCCGCCGATCGCGGTCTGTACCGCCCCGGCACCGGCGCGCGGGTGTACGGCTGGGGCCTGCTGGACTACGAGGACCACCAGGCGAACGTGCTCCGCGCGGCCAACCTGCGGGTCCTCCCCGACCGCACCTGCCAACGGCTCAACCCCGGTGGCGACTTCGACCCCAGGATGCACGTCTGTGCCAATGATTCCGTCAGCGGCGCCCACCACGCCCAAGGTGACAGCGGCGGCCCGCTGGTCGCCGGCGGCAAGCTGACCGGGATCGTCAGCTGGCTGGCCAACAGCAACGCGACCACCCCCACGCCCGGCGTCTACACCCGGGTCGCGGCCTACTCCCGCGAGATCGGCCGGCAGCTCCGGTGACGGATGAACCCTGAGCGGGGCGGCCACCGACCGGCCGCCCCGCCCGGCCCGGTCCTCCGCCCGGCCCGGACGCCGACAGTGGTCGCGGACGGGGCGGAGGAACGGGAGACGGAGGCGTCAGGAGCCGATCGGCCAGGGAGCAACGGTGACTCGACGGCCTCACTCGACGGCCTCACTCAACGGCGTGACCCAGTGACGTGATCCAGCCACGCGCATCGACGACGCGCATCAACGACGGATCAATGGCTGATCAATGGTGCTGATCAGGACGCCTCTCAGTACGTCAGCGCGGCAGTGCGGCAGTGCATCTCCTGGTACGGCTCTCGGTACGTCGTTACGTCAGTACGTCAGCGCGTCCGACGCCGAGGTCTGCCAGTAGGTGACGGCGGCGTTGTCGTCCTTGTGCGTGCCTGCGGGGAGCGTGAGCTTGGCCGGGGCGCCCTCCGAACCGGAGCCGTTCCGCGGTGCGAAGTGCACCGAGAGGTTCCGGGCGGGGCGGCCGTGGGAGCCTTCGCCGTCCGCGCTGCTGAGCAGGATCGAGGCGTAGGCGGAGCTGCCCGGGGCGACGCTCACGACGGCCTGCGGCTTGCTGTCCTCCATGATCCGGGTCACCGACTGGTCGTCGTCGAAGCCCAGGAGGGGCGCGGAGTAGGCGTTGCAGGCGCGCGATCCGGTGTTGGTGATCTTGAGGAGCAGGTGGTTGACGGGCCGCCTGACCTTGGTGACCACGGCCTTGATGCTCGCTCCCGTACAGGCATCCGACGAGCCGTTGGCGGCGCCGCTGTCCGTCCCGGAGCCGCCGGTCTTGCCGGAGCCGCCGGTCTTGCCGGTGGCACCGTTCTTGCCGCCGGAGGTGGCCTCCCCGCCGCCGGAACGCTCTCCCTTGCCGGAGGTGCCGGCCTCGCCGCCCGTCCCGCCCGAGGCGCCGGCACCCGAACCCGCCGCGGACGGCGCGCCGGACACCGCCTCGGCGTCACCGTCGCAGGCGGTCAGGGACAGGCCCGCGAGGACGACGGCGACGGCGGCGGCTGCGGTTCGGGACCGGATGGTGCGCATGGTGAGGGGACTTCTCCTCGCGAGTGGTTTCAGCGGCGAGTGATCAGAGTGATCACCACCGTGGCACAGATGATCAGCACGGCGATGGCGACAACATCGCTGGTGCACCAGCGGGTTCGCATGGTGTCTCCCGTCTCGGTGGTGCTGCGTCCCAGCGTGCGGGGTGTGCGCCCGGGTGCCAACAGATCCGGGACAATGAGAGAAGCCGGAACGCTGGAACGGCCGTTGACCTGGGGGAATGACCTCTCCCTGGAATGCCGTCCTGGAACGGCGGACCGAGACAGGGGAGCAGGGTGGGGACGGAAACCGAGGAGTTCGCGGGGCTGCTGCGCCGGCTGAAGGAGCGCTCGGGGCGCAGCTACGGTGCGCTCGCGGGGCAGGTGCACATGAGCGTGTCCACGCTGCACCGGTACTGCAACGGCGAGGCCGTGCCGACCGAGTTCGCGCCCGCCGACCGTCTCGCCCGGCGGTGCGGGGCGGCGCCGGACGAGCTGGTGGAACTGCACCGGCGGTGGATCGTCGCCGACGCGGCCCGCAGGCGAAGCCGGACGACGTCAGCCGCCGTTGCCCGGTCCGTCCCGGCCGTCGTCACCCCGTCCATCCCATCCGCCGCAATCGCCTCGTCGGCCGCCATCGTCCCGTCCGCCTCCTCCGCCCAGTCCGCCGACCGGATACCGGCCCTCGGCACGGCCCCCGCCCCGTCCCCCGCCACACACTCCGCCCCACGCGCCCCGGCTCCCATCGGCGAGCCGACGCTCCTGGCCACCGCATCGGCGGCCACCGGCGCGCTCGTCGGTCGTGACACCGAGGTGGCGCACACGGAGGCGTTGCTGCGCGGGACGGCCGGTGACGATCCGGTGCTGATCGTCACCGGCGACCCGGGGGCGGGCAAGACCGCTCTGCTCGACCTGGCGCTGGACACGGCCCGCGCAGCCGGGATGCGGGTGCTGCGGGCGGAAGGAGCGGTGCCCGAGGCGGAGCTCGCCTTCTCCGGGCTGCACCAGCTGCTGAGCCCCGTCCTGGCGGAGGCGGAGGAGCTGCCCGGCGGGCAACGGGCCGCCCTGCTGGCCGCCTTCGGGATGGCCACAGCGGACACGGAACGGGATCCGCTGCTGATCGGGCTGGCGGCCGGTACCCTGCTGGGCCGTGTCGCGGCTCGACGGCGGCTGCTGGTCGTGGTCGACGACGCGCAGTGGATGGACGCGGACTCCCTGCGGACCCTGGGATTCGTGGCCCGGCGGCTGTCCGGCCCACAGGTGGTGCTGCTGGTCGCTGCCCGTGACACCACCCGGCTCAACGGACTCGCCCGGGGCCGCCGCACCCTGGAACTCGGCCCGCTCGCCCCTGTCGCGGCCGGCCGACTGCTCGACCGGCAGCACCGCCCGCCCACCGGACCCGCCCGCCGGCAGATCCTCGACCAGTCCGCGGGCAACCCCCTGGCCCTGATCGAATTCGCCGCGGCCCACACCGCCGGACGGGCCGCGCCGCCGCTCAGCGGTGAACCGCTGCCGCCCACCGAACGGTTGGCCCGGTCCTTCGCCGACCGGTGGCGGCAGCTGCCCGGAGCGACCCGGCAGGCGCTGCTGCTCGCCGCCGCCGACACCACCGCGGTCACCCACCACGACCCCGAGGTGTGGCGGCCGGCCGAGGACGCCGGGCTGGTCCGGCTCCAGTCGGGCGCGGTCCGCTTCCACCATCCGCTGGTCCGCTCCGCGCTCTACCACGCCGCCGCACCCGAGCAGCGGCGACAGGCCCATCTGACCGCCGCCGCGGCGCTGGCCGACGCCCCCGACCGGCAGTCCTGGCACCGTGCGGCGGCGTCGCCCGGCCCCGACGAGGACGTCGCCGCCGCCCTGGAGCGCACCGCCGACCGGACCTGGGAGCGCGGCGGCTACGCCGAGGCGGCCACCGCATGGAGCCGCGCGGCCGAACTCAGCCCCGTCCCGGACGAGGGCGCCCGCCGCTTCGTACGCGCCGCGCAGTCGGCACTCATCGCCGGGCAGCCGTCCTGGGCCGAGCAGCTGACCGACCGGGCCCTCGGCCGCACCGACGACCCGTCCCTGCGCACCCTCGCCGCCCTCCGCGCCGGACAGGCGCTCGCGCTGACACCCCGGCGGACGGCCGCCGTCGCCGTCCTGCTGCGCACCGCCGAGGACTGCCTGACGACGGACCCCGCACTCGCCCGGGAGGCGCTCGCCACCGTGGCCCTGGTCGCCTACTACACCGGCGATCCCGCCCAGCAGCGGGCCGTCCGGCAGTTGTTGCCGCACGCCGGCGGCGAACGCGGCAAGGACCTCGTCCGGCTCTGGACCCAGGCGGTGGCCGACCCCTCGTCGGACCGGGAAGGGCTCCTGGCGGACCTGCACGCCCTGTTGGAGGCGGACCATCCCCCCGGTGCGCTGACCGCGCTGGGCACGGTCGCCTGGCTGCTCGACGAGACCGCCGTGGCCCGCACGCTGTTCCACCGCGCCGCCCACCGCCCGGCCGGGCCGCCCCTCCCCGCCGCACTGCGCTGTGCGTCCGGCTGGGCCGCCCTGGACCACGGCGACTGGGAGCAGGCCCGCGAGGTCGCCGACGCCTCCGCGCGCGGGGCGGCCGACTCCGGCCTCGCCCACACCGCGGCCGCCGCACTGACCCTGCATGCCGGTCTGCTCGCGCGGCAAGGACGGACGGCGGAGGCACGGGCGGCCGCCCAGGAGGCGCTGACCTCCGTCACACCGCACGAGAGCGGGTCGGTCGTGGTCCACGCCAGGTGGGCACTGGGCCTGGCGGCCCTCGCCGAGGGCGCCCACGAAACGGCCTACGGCCACCTCCGCCTGCTGTTCACCCCCGACGGCGAGGCGGTGCACTACCACGTCTCGCCGGCCGGCCTGGCCGACCTGGCGGTGGCCGCCGCCCGCACCGGCCGCCTCGACCAGGGCGCGCTGGTCCTCCAGCGGATCGCGGACCGCATGGAACACGGCTCGCCACGGCAGCGGATGCTGCTGTCACACGCCAGGGCGCTGCTGGCCGGCCCCGGCGCCGCCGAAGCGCACTTCACCGCGGCGCTGGCACAACCGGGCGCGGAACACCGGCCGTTCGCGCACGCCCGTACGCTGCTGGACCACGGTGCCTGGCTGCGCCGAAGGCGGCGCCCCGGCGAGGCCCGGCCCCCGCTGACCGCCGCACTGGAGATCTTCCAACGGCTCGGCGCCCGGCCCTGGGCCGACCGCACCACGTCCGAACTGCGCGCGGCCGGCGTCCGGCAGACCGTCCGCCCGGCGCATGCCCTGGCGGCCCTCACCGATCAGCAACGGCAGATCGTCCGTCTCGCGGCGCGCGGGCTGACCAACCGGGAAATCGGCGAGCGTCTCGCCCTGTCCCCTCGGACCGTCGGCTCCCACCTCTACCGTTCCTTTCCCCCGCTCGGTGTCACCACCCGCGCCCAACTCCGTGATGCCTTGGGCGAGTTCGGGACGCCCGGGGCGACGCCGCCGGACCGTGCCTGACGGCCGCCCTTCCCCCGGCCGAGCCGACTGCCGTCCCTCCACCCCACAGAAGTGCAGTCATCCGTCCGATGCGGCGGCCCCCTGCGCGGCTCCAGAATGGCCGCAGGCAGACACCGGCGCCCGGCGCGCCCGTGGGGAGAAAGGCAGTTCCCGTGGAATCGATGGTTCTGGGTGATGTGGAGATCACCCGCGTGGTGGAGAAGGAGTGGCGCACGAGGCCGCCTCACGAGATGTTTCCGGACCTCGCGCCCGAATTCTGGGAACGCAACAGAGCATGGCTGGCACCGGAGTTCTGGGACGCCGACGACGGCCGGCTGGTCAGCAGTGCGCACACCTGGGTGCTGCGCAGCGAAGGCAGGGTCGTACTGATCGACACCGGCATCGGCAACGACAAGCAGCGGCCCGGCCTTCCCCCGTTCGATCGGCAGAGCAGCGACTTCCTCGGCGCGCTCGCACGGGCGGGCGTCGCGCCGGAGGACGTCGATATCGTGGTCAACACCCATCTGCACGCCGACCACGTCGGCTGGAACACCCGGCTCGACGAGGGCGAGTGGGTACCCACTTTCCCGAACGCCACCTATCTGCTGCCCGAGCCGGATCACCACTTCTGGAACCCCACCCACGACCTCCCGCGCCGCTTGGGCGCCGCCAACCAGAACGTCTTCGAGGACAGCGTCGAACCCATCGACCGGGCCGGCCGGTCCGTCCTGTGGCGGGACGGATACACCCTCGACGCCCACCTCCGTCTGGAACCCGCACCCGGACACACCCCGGGCTCCGCGGTGGTCGTGCTGGAGTCGGGCGCGGACCGCGCGGTGTTCACCGGCGATCTGCTGCACAGCCCGGCACAGGCCGTCGAGCCGGACTGCAACAGCTGCTTCTGCGAGGACCCGGGGCAGGCACGGGCCTCCCGCCGGCGGGTGCTCCAGTGGGCCGCCGACCACACCGCCCTGGTGCTGCCCGCCCATGTCGGCGGGGCCGCCGGCTTCGAGGTCGCCTCCCGGGGGAGCGGCTTCGCGATCACCCGCTGGGCGGATTCGCACCGCAGCCGCCCCAAGACGAAGGAGTAGCGGCCGGATGCACCGCCACGTACAGGTGAAGACCTCCGCGGGCACGGTCCTGGGAAGGCAGGACGGTGGGGTGAGCGTCTTCCGGAACATTCCCTATGCGGCCCCTCCGGTCGGGGCCGGGCGGTTCGCGGCGCCCGCGCCTCCGGTGCCGTGGACCGGTGTACGGGATGCCGGTGCGCCCGGCCCCACCGCCCCCGCGGCGGCACGAGGGGGCTTCGGTCCCCTGGACATGTCGGCTCTGCTCGGCACCCAGGAGAGCACCGGAGCGGACTACCTCACCGTCAACGTGTGGACCCCGAGCCCGCACCGGGGCCGGCTGCCGGTGCTGGTGTTCGTACACGGCGGGGGATTCCTCAACGGGTCCGGCGGGGCGGCGCTCTACGACGGCGGCGGGTTCGCGCGCGACGGGGTCGTGCTGGTGACGCTGAACTACCGCCTGGGCGCCGCGGGTTGGCTGGACGTACCAGGAGCGCCGGCGAACCGTGGGCTGCTGGATGTGATCGCGGCGCTCGGCTGGGTGCGGGAGAACATCTCCGGTTTCGGCGGGGACCCGGACGACGTGACCGTGTGCGGCCAGTCGGCCGGGGCGATGATCGTTGCCGCGCTGCTGGCCGCCCCGCCGGCCGCGGGGCTCTTCCGGCGCGCGATCAGCCAGAGCGGCAGCGGCCGGTGCGCGTTCGCTCCGGAGCAGGCCGGGCGGGTCACCCGTGCGCTGGCGGCGAGCCTCGGAATCGCCCCCGTCGCCGACGCGTTCGCCGAGATCCCTGACGAGCGCCTGGTCTCCGCAGTGGCCGGACTCGGGCCGGTCGATGTCGCCGGCGACGGGCACTACGACACGTCCCTGGGCAGCAGCCCGTTCAAGCCGGTCATCGACGGCGCCGTGCTGCACCAGCAGCCGGTGTCCGCGGTGGCCGGCGGCAGCGGCAGCGCCGTGGACCTGCTCATCGGCACCAACGCCGAGGAGGCCAATCTGTACACCGTGCCGACCGGACGGGCCGCGCGGCTCACCGAGGCGGAGGTGGCGGCCGCCGCGGCCCGCCGCCACCCGGACCCGGCGGCCCTGGTCGCCGCGCAGCGTGCCCGGCGGCCCGAGGCTTCCCCGGGTGAGCTGCTGGCCGGGCTCGTCACCGACGCCTTCACCGAGAGCAGCCGGCAGCTCGCGGACGCCCATGCCGCGTGGCCCGGCGCCGGCACCTACGCCTATCTGTTCCGCTGGCGGTCCACCGCGTTCGGCGGCTCCCTCGGCGCGTGCCACTGCGTCGAGCTGCCCTTCGTCTTCGACCGGACCGGCCTGCCGGGACTCCGCGGCCCCCAGGCACTGCTCGGGGACGGGGAACTGCCGCCGGACCTGGCGCCGGACATGCACCGGGCCTGGGTCCGCTTCGCCACGTCCGGCGATCCGGGCTGGCGCCGGTACCGGACCGGGGACCGGGCCGTCCTGGCCATCGACGGGCGCGGGATGCGGTCGTACGTCTGAGGTGGGCATCCGGCGGGATGCGGGGGAGCGGGCGGGCGGCGCCGGCGCGGTGGCGGGGGCCTGGCGGGAGGCCGTCGGAAAATTTTTCCATCCGCCACCCATCCGCGGTCGTTGCCGCTCCGAATCAGGTCCGACACCTCGCCGAGGTGTTGCTGTCGAACCCGGACGACGTGCGGTCCCCCACCTGAGCGGAGGCCGCCGGAAAAGGAACGATCGTGATAGCCAAGCGCACCCGCCACCTCGCCGCAGTCGTCGCTCTGCCCGCCGCCCTGGCCCTCACCGCAGGCGCCTCGTCCCAGGCCGTCGCCCAGGGCACCGGAGCGTTCCAGATCAACCTGGCGCAGCTGAACAACTCCGGTTCCAAGGGCACGGCGATGCTCAGCCTCCAGGGCAACCGGCTGACCGTGAAGATCGAGTCCGAGGGGCTCGTCCCCGGACAGCCCTCCGCCCAGCACCTCCACGGCTCCACCGACGGTCATGACTTCCACTGCCCGGACGCCGGCGACGACACCAACGGCGACGGCGTCCTCAACAACACCGAAGCCACGGTCGATTACGGCGACATCAACATCTCGCTCACCACCAAGGGGCCCACGGACATGAAGAGCGGTCTCGCCGTCGACCGCATGCCGGTGGCCAACGCGCAGGGCAGGCTCCACTACGAGCGCACCCTCGCGGTCTCCCCGGACGTGGTCGACCACATCAAGGACCTGCACATCGTGCAGCACGGCATCGACCGCAACGACAACCAGAAGTACGACTTCCAGGGGGCCGGCAAGAGCGAACTCGACCCGAAGCTCCCCCAGGAGGCCACCGCGCCGACCAACTGCGGTGAGGTGAAGGGCGCCGCGGTGGGTTCCATTCCCGTCGGCGGCGTCGAGACCGGTACCGGGCCGGTCGGGGAGAACGGGGTTCCGGGCGCGGTGCTGGGCGCCGGCGGGGGCGCCCTCGCGGCGGCGGCCGGTGCGCTGGTCTTCACACGGCGGCGGAAGGCCGGGCTCGCGGCGGGACGGGCCGGGGACAACGGGGCCGCCGCGTGAGCCGCCGGAGCCAGAACACCGTGAGCACCGCACACCGCCGGAGCGAGCACACCATGGACACCGTACGCCGCCGTGGCCGCCGCGCCACCGGATACGCCCTCGCCGCGGCTCTGTCGGCGGCCCTTCTCGCCGGGTGCGGAGGACAGGACGCGCCGCCGCCCCGGTCGCTGCCCGCGGAACAGCCGCCGGCCGGCGGCGGGCAGGCCTCCGACGACCAGGCGACCGGCGGCGGTTCCGGCAGCCAGGCCGCGGCCAGCATGCCGAAGTCCGTACCGCAACGGCTCTCCATCCCGTCGCTCCAGGTCTCCTCCACGCTGGAGACCCTGGGGCAGCACAAGAACGGGACCATGGAGACGCCGCGGGACCCCGACAAGGCGGGCTGGTACCGGCCGGGGCCGACGCCCGGCTCCCAGGGGCCGGCGGTGATCGCCGGTCATGTCTCCTGGAACGGCAAGCCGTCGGTGTTCCACAAGCTGTCGTCGATGAAGCGCGGAGACACCATCGAGGTGTCCCGGCAGGACGGGAAGACCGCGAAATTCACCGTCGACCGCATCGCCCAGTACCCGAAGAACAAGTTCCCCACGGTCGAGGTGTACAAGAACCTCGACCATCCGGGACTCCGCCTGATCACCTGCGGCGGTGACTACGACCAGGGCAAGCACTACTACCCCGACAACGTGGTGGTGTTCGCCAGCCTCACGGGCAGCGCCTAGCCCGGACCCGCAGACCCGGCCGGGGGGGGGGGGGGGGGGGGGGGGGGCCCGGCCCCCCCCCCCCCCCCCCCCCCCCCCCCCCAAAAAAAAAAAAA
>NZ_JBHYPE010000052.1:0-46339 GCF_042746015.1 Streptomyces sp. NPDC058773 | reverse complement strand
CTGAAGAGCCGGGCGGCCACTCCTTGGAAGCCACTGAAGGCAGAGAACCATAAGCCACACCCGGCCCTCCCGGGCCGCCTAACAACTTACGGAGAGCCATGAGCGAGCGAAGCGAGCGAATCATCGAGAGGTGCGCGCATCGCGAATGCGTGCGCGCCGAGCGCAGCGAGGCGGGCGCATGAGCGAGCGACTTCAGCCCGGCGACACCGCCCCCGCCTTCACCCTGCCCGACGCGGACGGCAAGCAGGTCTCGCTCGCCGACCACCAGGGCCGCAAGGTCATCGTCTACTTCTACCCGGCTGCCCTGACCCCCGGCTGCACCAAGCAGGCCTGCGACTTCACCGACAATCTCGACTTCCTCGCCGGCCACGGCTACGACGTCATCGGCATCTCCCCCGACAAGCCGGAGAAGCTCGCCACGTTCCGCGAGAAGGAGGAGCTGAAGGTCACCCTCCTCGGCGACCCCGACAAGACCGTCCTGGAGGCCTACGGCGCCTTCGGCGAGAAGAAGCTCTACGGCAAGACCGTCACCGGCGTCATCCGCTCCACCGTCATCATCGACGAGGACGGCAAGGTCGAGCGCGCCCTCTACAACGTCAAGGCCACCGGCCACGTCGCCAAGATCATCAAGGACCTGAAGCTGTAACCGCGCGATCCGGCACCGCCGAACGCCCCGCGTCAGGGTGACCCGGGACAGGAGCCGTTGTCGGTCTCGGCGAGTGGAATACCGATTCCCGGCACGGTCGCCGTATGGTCCGGCAGCTCCAGCACCGCTTCGGCGCCGCCCTCCGCGGCGGCGCCGAAGTCCAGCCGCGCGCCCAGCACCCCCGCCTGACCGGCCGCGATCGTCAGCCCGAGACCGTGCCCGGTCCCCCGCTCCGGCGCCGCCGTACGGAACCTCCGCGGCCCCTCGGCGCACAACTCCGCGGGATAGCCCGGCCCGTGATCCCGCACCACGATCCGCGCACCGGCCACCACCACCTCGATCGGCGGCTTCCCGTGCTTGGCCGCGTTCGCCAGCAGATTCACCAGCACCCGCTCCACCCGCCGCCGGTCCGTCTCCACGATCCGCGGCTCGCCCTCCACGGTCACCGACACCTCGACCTCGTCCACCCCGCGCTGCCGCGCCGCCCGCTGCACGATCCCGCGCACCAGCGACGGCAGCTCACAGGCGTCCACATCCGCCCGCTCCACCCCCGCGTCCAGCCGCGACACCTCCAGCAGGTCCTCCACCAGCCGCCGCATCGCCTGCGCCCGGTCCCGCACCAGTTCCACCGCCCGCGGCTGCGGCAGCAGCTCCGCCGCCGCCACCAGCCCGGCCACCGGCGTCCGCAGCTCATGCGCCACATCCGCGGTGAACTCCCGCTCCGCCTCCACCCGCGCCGCCAGCGACGTCGCCATGTGATGCACACTGCGGCCCAACTCGGCCACCTCGTCCCGGCCATGACTCGCCAGCGCGTCCGCGTCCGGCGGCGCACCCGCCGCGATCCGCCGCGCCGCCGCGGCACTCATCCGCAGCCGCCGCGACAGCCGCTGCGCCACGAACCACGACACCCCCGCCATCAGCGTGACCGTGCCGCACCCCGCGATCAGCAGCGCCCGGTCCAGCGACACCTGCGCCGGATCGTCGTCCGGATACGCCGCCGACACCGACAGCGACCGGGCCGGCGCGCTCCCGTCGCCGCCGCCCACGCCGGTCGCCGCCCACACCCGCGGATCCTCACCCCCGCTGACATACGTCCCCGACTGGTTCCGGAACACCGCGGCCCGCAGCGGCGCCGGCAGCGTCGCGTCGTCCAGCTGCGCCCCCAGCGCCAGCGTGCCGTCCCGCTCGTAGATCTGCAGCGCCGAACTGAGCCGGTCGTCCTGATACGCCCGCGCCGACCGCTCCCGCTCCGCATCCGCTATGTGGTGCACGGCGAACCCGAGCACCACCACGGCCAGCGCGGTCATACAGGAAATGGCCAGGGCGATCCGGCCTCGAATGCCCATCACGCGAGGTTGTACATCTCCGTCGTGTTACCGAGCGGCGTCGAGCCCTCGTAGGTGACCTCCAGGCCGGTGAAGGCCACCGCCCCACCGACCCGCTTCGGATCGAGCAGACGGAACGTGGCCGGGAAACCGGCATCCGCCGCCACCCCGGCATCCGACTTCTCCACCTGCACCACACCGCTCCCCAACGCTTCCCGCGGACCGTAGAGCTTCCAGGTGATCCCGGTCGCCACCATCTCAGCATCATCGCAGGTCAGCGTGATGACATGCGGTTTGATCTCCGGCTTGCCGCGACCGCAGTCCCGGACCCCCGGCAGCCCCCCGGACTGCCGGCCGTCCTCCTTCACGTCCTGCACCGCCGACGTCTTCGGCGCGACGTCCACCGCCGACGCACGGTCCGACACCTGCACGAACCACATCCCGCCGGCCGCCATCGCCGTCACCACGACGAAGGCCGCCAGCGCGGTACGACCCCGGATCCAGCGGGCCTTCTCGCGGTCCGTCATCACGCTCTCCTCCCGGGGCTGACGCCCCGTACCCCCACAGCAAACACGAATGCCGCGCCCGACACCGCCACTCTCCCGTCCCCGCGACACAAGACGATTGCTTGAACGCTGCAGTGAACCCTCGGCTGTGTACCAGTCCTGTAACAAGGGCCGTTCCCCCTCTGGCGCTTCCTTGCCCCGGCCCGTCTCCGAGTGCCGCCCGGTGCCCCGTACGGACCAGGCTCGGATGACGTAGCGCAATTCGTCCGGCCAGAGTGGTTTGATCCGCCCTCCACCGCGCAGGCGCACCTGTCGTACTCCCCACCGCGCACCACGCGCTGACCGACCGAGAGGACCGCCTCGTGCCGACCGGCAGCACCGAAGCCGACGCCGCTCCCGACCAGGACCGGGAAGCGCGCAAGCGCCACCGGGTGCTCTTCCGTGCCGTCGCCCGGCGCAAGAACCCCAGACTGCGGCGCACCGACATCACCGTCACCGACGAACGCGTCGTCCGGCGCGCCGTGAAGGCCGCCGCGCTCGGCAACGCCATGGAGTGGTTCGACTTCGGGATCTACAGCTATCTCGCGGTCACCATCGGCAAGGTCTTCTTCCCCGGCGGCAGCGACACCACCAGCCTGCTGTCGTCCTTCGCGACCTTCGCGGTGGCCTTCCTCGTACGCCCCCTCGGCGGCGCCTACTTCGGCCCGCTCGGCGACCGCATCGGCCGCAAGAAGGTCCTCGCCCTCACCATGATCATGATGGCGCTGGGCACCCTCTGCATCGGCCTGATCCCGTCCTACGCCACCATCGGCTTCTGGTCGCCGGTCCTCCTCATCCTCTTCCGCCTCGTGCAGGGCTTCTCCACGGGCGGCGAGTACGGCGGCGCCTCCACCTTCATCGCCGAGTACGCCCCCGACAAGAGGCGCGGCTACTTCGGCAGCTTCCTGGAGATGGGCACCCTCATCGGCTACACCGGCGCCGCCGGCATCGTGCTGCTGCTCAACACCACCCTCGGCGACGCCGCCATGCTCAACTGGGGCTGGCGGCTGCCCTTCCTGATCGCCGGTCCGCTCGGTCTGGTGGGTCTCTACCTCCGGGTCAGGCTCGACGAGACGCCCGCGTTCCAGAAGTTCGAGGCCGCCCACACCCACAGCGCCACCGGCTCCGTCGTCGAGGCCGAGGCCGAGTTCTCCCACCTCTCCGAGAACGCCCCCAAGAAGAAGATCAGCGAGATCTTCGCCCAGCAGTGGCCCACCCTCATCCTCTGCATCGCCCTGGTCGGCGCGTACAACATCACCGACTACATGCTGCTGTCGTACATGCCGACGTACCTGACGGACACCCTCCACTACGAGGAGACCCACGGCCTGCTGATCCTCCTCGGCACCATGGCCGTCCTGATGTGCCTCATCAGCACCGTCGGCAAGCTGAACGACCGCTACGGCCGCAAGCCGCTGCTGATGACCGGCATGCTCGGCTTCTTCGTCCTCGCGATCCCGTCCTTCCTCCTCGTCAAGCAGGGCAGCATCCCCGCGGTCTGCACCGGTATGGCCCTCCTCGGCCTCTCCCTGGTCTGCCTCCTGGGCACCATGTCCGCCGCCCTCCCCGCCCTCTTCCCCACCAACGTCCGCTACGGCTCCCTCTCCATCGGCTACAACCTGGCCGTCTCCCTCTTCGGCGGCACCACCCCCCTGGTGATCACCGCCCTCATGGACGCCTTCGACCAGAACGTGATGGTCCCCGCCTACTACACGATGGCCGCCGCCCTCGTCGGCGTCCTCGCCGTCGCCTGCATGAAGGAAACCGCCCAACAGCCCCTGGAGGGCTCCCCACCCTCGGTAGCCACCAAGGAAGAAGCCGTCGAACTCATCGAATCCCAGACACCGGAGCCGCGCTTCTGACCTGCTCCGCCCGACGGCGCCATCGGCGCCACCTCCGAGGGGCCCCGGGGACCGTTTCCCGGGGCCTCTTCCGCTTCCCCCCTCCGCCGTAACCGGGCCCGCGTTCGATCGTTGTTCTGTTCGAGGGGCGCACGGGGGCGGGCCCGGTGCGCGGGAAGGGGAGGAGCCATGCCGGTCAAGTACACGCCCGAGCGGCTGACGGAGGCCGCACGCGCATGCTCGTCGTTCGACGACGCCGTGCGGTGGTTCGGCGGGACACCGTCGCCGGGCAGCCGACGCCACCTGCGCGCAAGGATGCGCGAGGCAGGCGTCGACACCGCGCACTTCGCGCCCCCCGGCGTACGGCACACCGAGTCCCGGCTTCGTGAGCTGGTGGCCTGCTCGCGCAGCGTCGCCGAGGTCGTACGCCGCCTCGGCATCAGCCCGGTCGGCGGAAATCAAGCACACATCGGCAGGCGCATCACCGAACTGGGCATCGATACCTCGCACTTCACCGCCACATCCCGCACACATGCCAAGAGAACCAAGCGCGACCTTCTGGTTCTCGGCTCGCCGGCCGACGGCCGCACCGGAGGCGAGCGCCTGCGCAAGGACCTGCTGCGCCGGGGAGCTCCGGAGCGGTGCGCGATGTGCGGCACGGGCACGGAGTGGAACGGCAGGCCGCTGCGCCTGGAAGTCGACCATCTCAACGGTGACTGGTGGGACAACCGCCCAGGCAATCTGCGCTTGGTGTGCCCCAACTGCCATGCGGTGAGCGACACATACCGCGGCCGCAAGCCTCGGCGGAAGTGACGTCCTGACCATGGCCCGGCGCGCCACCTACACCCGCGAGCTGCTGACCCGTACAGCCGCGGCCTCCGTCAGTCTGGTCGACATGATGCGCCGCCTCGACGCTCCGTTGGGCAGCGGTCCACGCAGATACCTGCGCGAGCGGTTGCAGCACCATGGCATCGACACCGCACACTTCGTCGACGAGCCGCTGCCACACCGTCAGCGCCGCTCGTACACGGAGGCGCTGCTCACCGAGGCCGCCTCGCAGTCCTCCAGCATCCGGGAAATGCTGGAGTACATGAAGGTTCCGCCCTACGACAGCGCGTACACGCACCTCCGCAGGAAGCTGAACCAATTCGGCATCGACACCTCGCACTTCACCCGCCCCAGGCATGGTTCCTCCCTGCTCCCACGCGGCGAACTGGAACCGGCCGTGGCCGCCTCGCAGAGCCTCGCCGGAGTCCTTGGATGCCTCGCCCTGGCCGACAACGGCACCTCACGAAGAGCGGTGAAGCGCAGTATCGAGGCATACGGCCTGGCGACCGAGCACTTCACAGGGCAGGGCCACCGGCGGGGGCTTCCCTCGCCGAGCCGCAGGTCGGCCGACCACATCCTGCGGTTACGCGCACCAGGTTCCCGACGCGAGAGAACGACGTTCTTACGCCGTGCCCTTGATGAGAAGAAGGTGCCTCGGCGGTGCACGGAGTGCGGCCTCGGGGACACCTGGCAGGGCAAGCGGCTCGTCCTGGAGATCGACCACATCAGCGGCGACCGGCTGGACAACCGGCTGGCGAACCTGCGCTACCTGTGCCCCTCGTGCCACAGCCAGACGAGGAATTTCTCTCGCAGGTCGGCGCACGCCGCCGTCCCCGCACAGCCGCGCGGCCGGGCACAGTAAGGTAGGCGTGCGGGCCCGTACCCCAGCTGGCCAAGAGGGCGCCGGTTTAGGTCCGGTGTGTCGTGGGTTCGAGTCCCACCGGGCCCACCTGCGTATACGGCCTCCCGGCCCTTGGACCGGGAGGCCGTTCTGCTACCCGGCCCGTCCTCAGCCCAGCAACTCCCGCACCACCGGCGCCAGCGCGCGGAAGGCCTGGCCCCGGTGGCTGATGGCGTTCTTCTCCGCGGGGGTCAGTTCGGCGCAGGTCCGGGTGTCGCCGAGGGGCTGGAGGATGGGGTCGTAGCCGAAGCCGCCGGTGCCGGCGGGGGTGTGGCGGAGGGTGCCTTCGAGGGTGCCCTCGACGACGCGTTCGGTGCCGTCGGGGAGGGCGAGGGCGGCGGCGCAGGCGAAGTGGGCGGCGCGGTGTTCGTCGGCGATGTCGCCGAGCTGGGCCAGGAGCAGGCTGAGGTTGGCCCGGTCGTCGCCGTGGGTGCCGGCCCAGCGGGCGGAGAAGATGCCGGGCGCGCCGCCGAGGACGTCGACACAGAGGCCGGAGTCGTCGGCGACGGCCGGGTGGCCGGTGGCGCGGGCCAGGGCGTGGGCCTTGAGCAGGGCGTTCTCGGCGAAGGTGACGCCGGTTTCCTTGACGTCGGGGATGTCGGGGTAGGCGTCGGCGCCGACGAGTTCGATGTCGAGGTCGGCCGCTTCGAGGATGGCGCGGAGTTCGCCGACCTTGCCGGCGTTGCGGGTCGCGAGGATGAGGCGGCGGGGGTGTGCGGAGGGTTCGCCGGTGTGAGTCTGCATGGCCCCGATTATCCCGGCTATCCCGGGGTGCAGATCTTGGTCATTTCGCCGGTGCCGTCGACGATCGGCTGGATGTCGGGGGCCTTGTTGTTGTCGAGGTCCTTGCGGGCGGCCTTGATGCCCTCGTTCGTCTTGTCGATGGCCTTGGACAGGTCCGCGTCGCTCGACTCCTTGCTGAGCTTGCGGAGGTTCTTGTCGATGTCGTCGAGGGCCTGCTCGGTCTTCTGCGGCTCGCTGACGGCGTTGTCGGCGGCCTGCTGGAGCTTGTCGACGGCGTCGACGACGGAGGAGGCGGTGTTGGCGCAGTCCATGGCCTTCTGGACCGCTCCGCAGCCGGAGAGCAGCGGTATCGCGAGGGTGGCGGCGGCCAGCGCGACGAGTGCGGTGGCGGCGGGGCGGCGCTGCGGGAGCGAGCGGAGGGCCATGACGCGGGTTTCCTTCCCTTGGCAATGTGCGGGCAAAGGAAGAAACGCGCGGCGGGGTGGTTTTGGTTGCCCGCGGCCCCTCAGGTCCCGCGTGGCGCGGCCGTCCGGTCCGTCAGAGGAGGCCGGTCCGGGTGAGCAGGACGGCGAGGACGACGACGAGGGTCCAGCCGAGGATGTGCTCCAGGAGCCGGGAGCCGTCCTCGGGCCCGCCGGTGCGGGTGCGGGCGCCGGGCGCGGTGGCAGCGTTCGTGGACATGGCTCCACAGTGCGGGTGCCGCGGTGGCTCTTCCAGAGGGGGCGGCCCCCGTGAGAAAAGGGTCACAGGGAGCGGCACAGGGGGAGGTTTCCGGGTCCTCCCCCTGTGGTGGTGGCGGTGTCACGCGGTGGTCGGCGGCGCGCTCGGGCCGGTCAGAGCGTGCGGGCCAGCGCCGCGCGCTGGGCGTCGTCGAGTTCGGCGCAGCCGGCGACGGCGAGGTCGAGGAGGGCGTTGAGCTCCTCGCGGGCGAAGGGTTCGGCCTCGGCGGTGCCCTGGACCTCGACGAAGCGGCCGTCGCCGGTGCAGACGACGTTCATGTCGGTCTCGGCGCGGACGTCTTCTTCGTAGCAGAGGTCGAGGAGGGGGGTGCCGTCGACGATGCCGACGCTGACGGCGGAGACGGTGCCGGTGAGCGGCTTGCGGCCGTGCTTGATGAGCTTCTTGGACTGGGCCCAGGTGATGGCGTCGGCGAGGGCGACGTAGGCGCCGGTGATGGCGGCGGTGCGGGTGCCGCCGTCGGCCTGGAGGACGTCGCAGTCCAGGACGATGGTGTTCTCGCCGAGGGCCTTGTAGTCGATGACGGCGCGCAGCGAGCGGCCGATGAGGCGGCTGATCTCGTGGGTGCGGCCGCCGATCTTGCCGCGTACGGATTCCCGGTCGCCGCGGGTGTTGGTGGAGCGGGGCAGCATCGAGTACTCGGCGGTGACCCAGCCTTCGCCGGTGCCCTTGCGCCAGCGCGGGACGCCTTCGGTGACGGAGGCGGTGCAGAAGACTTTGGTGTCGCCGAAGGAGATGAGGACGGAGCCTTCGGCGTGCTTGCTCCAGCCGCGTTCGATGGTGACCGGGCGGAGCTGTTCGGGGGTGCGGCCGTCGATGCGAGACATGGCGTAGACCCTATCGGGAACGGCGAGGGCCCCACTCCGGGCGGTGGGCGTCCGGGGCGGGGCCTTCGGGAGTGACCGGGGGTCAGCTCACATCATGTCTTCGATCTCGGCGGCGATGGGGTCGGCGTCGGTGCCGATGACGACCTGGATCGCGGTGCCCATCTTGACGACGCCGTGGGCGCCGGCGGCCTTGAGGGCGGCCTCGTCGACGAGCGAGGAGTCGACGACCTCGGTGCGGAGGCGGGTGATGCAGCCTTCGACCTCCTCGATGTTGTCGAGTCCGCCGAGCCCGGCGACGATCTTCTCAGCCTTGCTGGCCATGTCCACTCCTGCTTGTCTCGGCCGCCGGCGGTGCCGCCGTGCGGTTTTCACACCGTAACGCACGTTCAGCCCAACTATGTGGGCGTTTGTCCGCTGTCTGACGAAGGATGGCGATCACCGGAGTGCGCATGGACGGCAGGCGGAACGGCCGCGGTGCGCACCCCGAAAGTGGTCTACACCACCAGTATGCGGCACACACCAGGTCGGTTGTCGACGGGCCGACGCCGGGAGGACAGCGATGAGTTCGAACGCAGCGGCGGCACCGCGGAGGAGCTGGGCGTCGAACCTCTTCCAGGGTCTGCAGAAGATGGGGCGCAGTCTGCAGCTGCCGATTGCCGTTCTGCCCGCCGCGGGCATTCTCAACCGTCTCGGCCAGCCGGATGTGTTCGGCGCGGACGGGCTGGGCTGGGACGCGGTCGGCAAGGTCTTCGCGGCCGCGGGCGGTGCGCTGCTGGATTCGGGGCTCGGTCTGCCGCTGCTGTTCTGTATCGGTGTGGCGATCGGGATGGCGAAGAAGTCGGACGGGTCGACGGCGCTGGCGGCGGTGGCCGGCTTCCTCGTCTACTTCTCGGTGCTGCACGCGTTCCCGTCGGGCTGCGCCGCGGGCCAGACGTACACACAGGCGGGTCTGTGGAACGGCGTCTGCGTGGACAAGGACGACACGGTGACCCAGGCCGCCTTCCAGAATCCGGGGGTGTTCGGCGGCATCGTCATGGGCTTTCTGTCCGCCTGGCTCTGGCAGCGCTTCCACCGGGTGAAGCTGGTGGACTGGCTGGGGTTCTTCAACGGCCGCCGACTGGTCCCGATCATCATGGCCTTCGTCGGGCTGCTCTTCGCGGTGCTGTCGCTGTTCGTCTGGCAGCCGATCGGGGACGCGCTGACGACGTTCAGCGAGTGGCTGTCGGGGCTGGGGGCGTGGGGGGCCGGGGTCTTCGGCGTCGCCAACCGCGCGCTGCTGGTGGTGGGCCTGCACCAGTTCCTGAACACCTTCGTCTGGTTCCAGTTCGGCAGCTTCACCAAGCCGGACGGCACGATCGTGCACGGTGACATCAACCGGTTCCTGGCGGGCGATCCGGATGCCGGGCAGTTCACCACCGGGTTCTTCCCGATCATGATGTTCGCGCTGCCCGCGGCGGCGCTGGCGATCGCGCACTGCGCCAAGCCGCACCGCCGCAAGGAGATCGCGGGCATGATGCTGTCCGTCGGCCTGACGTCGTTCGTGACGGGTGTGACCGAGCCGATCGAGTACTCGTTCCTGTTCGTCGCGCCGGTGCTGTACGTGCTGCACGCGGTGCTGACGGGTGTGTCGATGGCGGTGAGCTGGGCGCTGGGCGTGCACGACAGCTTCAGCTTCTCGGCGGGGCTGATCGACTACGTCATCAACTGGGGGCTGGCGACCAAGCCCTGGCTGATCATTCCCATCGGCGTGTGTTTCGCGGTGGTCTACTACGCCCTCTTCCGCTTCCTGATCACCAAGTTCAACCTGTCGACGCCCGGCCGCGAGCCGGATGAGGTGGGGGACGCGATGGAGCGGGAGAACGTGAAGTAGGACCCCCGGGGCACCGCCGGGACACCGCCGGACACATCGCCGGACACACCGCCGGAAGTGGCCGCACATGGGCCGCCGCTCGGCCTGGTGTGACGCGCGCGCCGGCCCCCGCGCCCTGCGCCCCGGGGGCCGGTTGCCATGTGGTCCACACCACTTGGAAGAATGAATTCCTTTGGATTCCTTTATGTCGGGACTACGTGCTAAGAATGGTCTAAACCACTAGTGGTTTAGACCAAGGTGCAGACCAAGCGCGGGCCGTCCCCCTTCGAGCGCCCGCCTCACCAGGAGGAATCCGATGAGTTCGGCCACCGCTACGGCGGCTCCCGACAAGCAGGGTCGCGGCTCCCGCGCCATGGCAGTGGCCCAACGCATCGGCCGCAGTCTGATGCTGCCGATCGCCACGCTTCCCGCGGCGGCGCTGATGGTGCGGCTCGGCCAGCCGGACATGCTCGGCCGGGAGTCGTTGCCCGCCTTCCTGAACAAGATCGCCGAGTTCATGGCGGCCGGCGGCGGCGCGCTGCTCGACAACATGCCGATGCTCTTCGCCGTGGGCATCGCGATCGGCTTCGCCAAGAAGTCCGACGGATCCACGGGTCTGGCCGCGGTCGTCGGCTACCTGGTCTTCAAGCAGGTGCTGGGCACCTTCAAGGACGCCAACCTGCCCACGGTCCAGGAGGTCGTCGACGGCAAGATAGCCGATGTCGCCCCGCCGGTGGACGCCGGTGTGCTGGGCGGCGTCGTGATGGGTGTCGTGGTCGCGCTGCTCTACCAGCGCTACAGCCGCAAGAAGCTGCCCGACTGGCTCGGCTTCTTCGGCGGGCGCCGCCTGGTGCCGATCCTCTCCGCCTTCGCGGGTCTCGTCATCGGCATCGTCTTCGGCTACATCTGGCCCGTGGTCGGGGCCGGGCTGCACAGCTTCGGTGCCTGGCTCGTCGGCTCGGGCGCGGTGGGGGCCGGCATCTTCGGCGTCGCCAACCGTGCGCTGATCCCGGTTGGCATGCACCACCTGCTCAACTCCTTCCCGTGGTTCCAGGCCGGTGACTACGAGGGCAAGCACGGCGACATCGCCCGCTTCCTGGCTCACGACCCCTCGGCCGGACAGTTCATGACCGGCTTCTTCCCGATCATGATGTTCGCGCTCCCGGCCGCCTGCCTGGCGATCGTGCACTGCGCCCGCCCTGAGCGCCGGAAGGTCGTCGGCGGCATGATGCTCTCGCTCGCGCTTACCGCCTTCGTCACCGGCGTGACGGAGCCGATCGAGTTCACCTTCATGTTCATCGCCCCGGTGCTGTACGCGATCCACGCGGTGCTGACCGGCGTCTCCATGGCGCTGACCTGGGCCCTGGGTATGAAGGACGGCTTCGGCTTCTCGGCCGGCGCCATCGACTTCCTGCTCAACCTGGGCATCGCGACCAAGCCGTGGATGCTGGCGCTGGTGGGGCTCTGCTTCGGAGCGCTCTACTACGCGGTCTTCCGCTTCGCCATCGTCAAGTTCAACCTCCCGACGCCGGGCCGCGAACCCGACGAGGAACTCCCCGAGCCGGAGAAGAAGGCCAAGTAAGCCGGCCTCCCGAACGGTTCGGCGGCGGTCTCCCACCTGAACGGGCGGGAGGCCGCCGCCTCTTTCCGGGGGCCGGTGAGCGCTGAAGCCGATGGGCTCCGCCGGATGGCCTCCGCCTGGAGGGCTCTGACCGAACGGACGGCCGGCGCGTGCCGCCTGCGCGAACCGCCATGGCCCTTGACGGCAATGAGCAGGACCGCGGTGACGGCGGTTATCAGGCCCGTGACCAGCAGACTGCGTTTACGTTCTGCGGCGATCTGCCATACAACGCTGTTCCTGCGGGCGTGCTGGAGCGTACTGCGGATCGTGAGCTTCCGCTGGGGCGTATCGGTCACCAGCACTTCGCCGTTGAACCATTCGGCGAAGCGCTCCAGGCTTACGACGGCCGGCCGGTAGCGCACGGGGTCGCTGACGATCAACTGCCCATCGCTGCGCACCTCATGTACGACAACAAAATGAAGAAGGCCTTCCTCCTTCATCACGGCGATGGCAGGACCAGATTTCCGGACAGCGGTACGCAACTCTCCGGGCGACACCCTCAGCAGGAGCGGTTCGACGCCATACCCCGCCAGAACGTCTCGCAGCCGAAGCAGGGAGGCACCTCCATGACCGAGGCCGGCAGACTCACGCAACGTGGCCGTATCGACCACCACCCCATGCCGGTTGAGCACCATACGCATACAGGCGGGGCCGCAGTCGGTCTCGCCCTCCTGATGCGCGTGGTAGCGCTGCCACTTCATGGGGTCCTGCTCCTTCGGGAGGGTGAGTTTCCCTCATCGGCGCCCTGCCCCTGCCCGCCGAGCGGAAAGCAGGGGTTCTGTCGAATCCTGGCGCGTCGGGCCGCCGGATCGACGGACCGGTAGCCCGGTTCCTGATGGTGGGGTGGACCGGCCGACCGCCAGGCCGCGAGGGCGGTGCGGAGCCGGCTCGACTTCACGTACGCACAACGGGGGGTGCTGGTCGCAGCCCGGGAGAAGGGGCTGCTCAAAGCGCGGGCCGGGCCCGTACGGCGGCGTCGCACGTGTGCTGCCGTCGGCCCGCGCCCAGTGCCGGCCAGAAATCTTGTTGGAGACGATGCATCCATGCCGACACGGAGAGGGCACCGTCCCCCAGGCCGTCGGAGGCTGCGGCCTGCGCAGGTTCCGCTACGGGCCCTGGTGGAGACAGCCTCCGGTATCAGCTCACCGGAGCCGCGACGTACGAGATCCCCCCCGGGACGGGACGAGTCCCCCGGGGGGCTCGTCCCGTCCCGGGGGGCGCGCTCACACCTCGTAGACCGCGCCCGCCTTGGCGGCCTCGACCGGGCCGTCGTAGACCTTCTGGGCGTCGCGGATGCTGATGTCCGGGTCGGTCCACGGCGGGATGTGGGTCAGGACCAGGCGCCCCACGCCGGCCCGGCGGGCGCTCTCACCGGCTTCCCGGCCGTTGAGGTGCAGATCGGGGATGTCTTCCTTGCCGTACGTGAAGGACGCCTCGCAGAGGAAGAGGTCGGCGCCCTCGGCGAGGGACTCCAGTGCCGGGCAGGGGCCGGTGTCGCCGGAGTACGTGAGGGTCCGGCCGCCGTGCTCGATGCGGAAGCCGAAGGCCTCGACCGGGTGGCTGACGTGTTCCGTACGGATGGTGAACGGGCCGATGGTGAAGGTGCCGGGCGCCAGGGTGCGGAAGTCGAAGACCTCACTCATCGCGTTGTCGTGCGGCACATCGGCGTGTGCGACGGTCAGCCGCCGCTCGGTGCCGGCCGGCCCGTACACCGGCATCGGCGCGCAACGCCCGCCGTCCGGGCGGTAGTAGCGGACGACGAAATAGCCGCACAAATCGATGCAGTGGTCCGCATGCAGATGCGACAGGAGTACGGCATCCAGGTCATAGAGGCCGATGTGGCGCTGCAGCTCGCCCAGGGCGCCGTTGCCCATGTCGAGGAGCAGCCTGAAGCCGTCGGCCTCCAGGAGGTAGCTCGAGCAGGCCGATTCCATCGAAGGGAACGACCCGGAGCATCCGACGACAGTGAGCTTCATACGGGCGTGAACCTCCGTGGGCGGGGGCGGCGGTCTGGGGGCCTCCCCTGCTCGAACGCAGTTGGAGCGCGGGGAAGGGTCCGTACGGGGTTCCCGGCGGGGCCCTGCCGGGGTGGTGCCGGGTCCTTGACGGTCTGTGCGGTGCCCACGAGCGTAAGCCGCAAAAGGTCCGGTGGTGCCTCCAGCGGGGCGAGCTGTGGGCGGAATCACCAGTCTGGGCTGTCGCCCCGTACGCCCGTACGCAGTGCCCGGACCCGTCCCGTAAGGGTGCCGCGCCCCGCCGCCCGCGGAGCGCCCCCGGACCGCGCCGGGGGCGTCCCCGCCGCTATGCCCAGAGCTGGCCGTGCAGCGTGGCGATCGCGGCCTCGGTGGACTCGGCCGTGTAGACGCCGGTGGAGAGGTACTTCCAGCCGCCGTCGGCGACGACGAAGACGATGTCGGCGGTCTCCCCGGCCTTGACCGCCTTCCTGGCGACGCCGATCGCGGCGTGCAGTGCCGCGCCGGTGGAGACACCCGCGAAAATGCCTTCCTCCGCGAGGAGTTCACGGGTGCGGCGGACCGCGTCCTCGGAGCCGACCGAGAAGCGGGTGGTGAGCACGGACTCGTCGTAGAGCTCGGGGATGAAGCCCTCGTCGAGGTTGCGCAGCCCGTAGACGACGTCGTCGTAGCGGGGTTCGGCGGCGACGATCTGGACGCCGGGGACCTGCTCGCGCAGATAGCGGCCGACGCCCATCAGCGTGCCGGTGGTGCCCAGACCGGCGACGAAATGGGTGACGGAGGGCAGGTCGGCGAGGATCTCGGGGCCGGTGGTGGCGTAGTGCGCACCGGCGTTGTCGGGGTTCCCGTACTGGTAGAGCATCACCCAGTCGGGGTGCTCGGCGGACAGCTCCTTGGCGACCCTGACGGCGGTGTTGGAGCCGCCCGCGGCGGGCGAGGAGATGATCTCCGCGCCCCACATGGCGAGCAGCTCACGCCGCTCGGAAGAGGTGTTCTCCGGCATCACGCACACGATGCGGTAGCCCTTGAGCTTGGCCGCCATGGCGAGCGAGATACCGGTGTTGCCGCTGGTCGGCTCCAGGATGGTGCAGCCGGGGGTGAGCCGGCCGTCCTTCTCGGCCTGCTCGATCATGTGCAGCGCGGGACGGTCCTTGACCGAGCCCGTGGGGTTGCGGTCCTCCAGCTTCGCCCAGATACGGACGTCATCGGAGGGCGAGAGGCGCGGGAGGCGGACGAGAGGGGTGTTCCCGACCGCCGCCAGCGGGGAGTCGTAACGCATCAGCGCATGCCCCCCGCCCGCCACCCGACCACCGCCCCTGCCGGACGGGGCTGCGCCCCGGCACCTCCTGCCACGGCCGGGAGGATCGTCACGTTGTCGCCGTCGGCGAGCTTGGTGGAGATGCCCTCCAGGAAGCGCACGTCCTCGTCGTTGAGGTAGACGTTCACGAAGCGGCGCAGCTGCTCGCCGTCGACCAGGCGCTCGCGGATACCGGCGTGCCGGCTCTCCAGGTCGGTGAAGAGGTCGGCGAGGGTGTCTCCGCTGCCCTCGACGGCCTTCTGGCCGTCGGTGTAGGTGCGCAGGATGGTCGGGATTCGGACCTCGATGGCCATGAGGGTGCTCCTGTGGGAGTGCGGTGGCGGATGCGATGCGTCCCGGGTGCACGGGGTCGGCAGGCCGGGAGGGCGTCGGGTGACGCGGGAGGTGCGGGGGTCGCGCGGGAGGTGCGCCCGTACGGGCCGGGTCAGGCGCCGGCGCAGCGCGGACAGATCGCGCTGGAGAGGCGGCACAGATCCACGTGCAGCCGGGCGGCTCCGCAGCCGAACGCGCCGAGCAGCGCGGATGCGGAGCGACGCGTGGCGAGCGGAGCGAGCAGCAGCATGCCCGGTCCCTTCTTGTTCTCGCTCACGTCGTGGTCAACCATGCGGTCATCGTAGCGATTCCCGGTCCGGGTATTGGAACCTTGTCCCATGATGCGGACGACTGGTGTACGCCAGGTGGGACGCGCTCAGGAGTACGCCGCCACGACCTCGATCTCTTCCTCCGTGACCTCGCCGTCGACGATGCGGAACGAGCGGAACTGGAAGGGCCCGGCGTCGTCGGTGTCGGCGGTGGAGACCAGGACATAGTGGGCACCGGGCTCGTTCGCGTAGGAGAGGTCGGTGCGGGAGGGGTAGGCCTCGGTGGCGGTGTGCGAGTGGTAGATGATCACCGGCTCCTCGTCCCGGTCGTCCATCTCGCGGTAGAGCTTGAGCAGGTCGGAGGAGTCGAATTCGTAGAACGTGGGCGAGCGGGCGGCGTTCAGCATCGGAATGAACCGCTCCGGGCGGCCACTGCCTGCCGGGCCCGCGACCACGCCACACGCCTCGTCGGGGTGGTCCTGGCGGGCGTGCTCGACGATCTGGTCGAAGAGGGCCTTGGTGAGGGTCAGCATGGCGCCAAGAATAGCCAGCGGGCCGGTACGTACCGAAGAGTGGTACGTACCGGCCCGCATACTGGACAGCCTGGCCGTCCGGGGGTCCTCCGGGGGCCGCCTCAGCCCTTGGTGTCCTTGGCGGCGGCCTCCTGCGGCGCCGCGACGGCCGCCAGGCTCGCCGCGTCCCGCCGCTGGATGCAGAGGTAGCCGACGCCCAGGATGAGCGCCCACACGGGAGCCGCGTAGAGCGAGATCCGGGCGTCCTTGTCGGCGCCCATCATCACGATCACCATGCCGATGAAGGCCAGCGCGAAGACCGAGGTGAAGGGGGAGCCGGGGGCCTTGAACTCGGACTGCGGCAGCTCGCCGCGGTTCGCCTTGGCGCGGTAGCGCAGCTGCGAGGCCAGGATGACGATCCACGCCCACATACCGGAGATGGTGGCGAAGGAGACGACGTAGTTGAACGCCTCGCCGGGCCACTGGTAGTTGATGTAGACGCCGAACAGCATCATGCCGACCGAGACGCCGGTGCCCCAGGTGGGCAGTCCGTTCTTGCTGAGCTTGGTGAAGAACTTCGGGCCCTGTCCGTTGAGCGCGAGGTCGCGCAGCATCCGGCCGGTGGAGTACATCCCGGAGTTCGCCGAGGAGAGCGCGGCGGTCAGCACGACGAAGTTGACGATGCCGGCGCCGGCCGGCAGGCCGATCTGCTGGAAGGCGGCGACGAACGGGCTGACGCCCGGCTTGAACGCGGTCCAGCTGACGACGGACAGGATGATGATCAGCGCACCGATGTAGAAGAGGCCGATCCGCCACGGCACGGTGTTGATCGCCTTGGGCAGCACCTTCTTGGGATCGGTCGCCTCGCCCGCGGTGACGCCGACCAGCTCGACGGCGAGGAAGGCGAACATCACGATCTGCAGCGTCATCAGCGTGCCGCCGATGCCCTTGGGGAAGAAGCCCCCGTCGGACCAGAGGAGGGTGAAGGAGGCGGTGTCACCGGCGTCGGAGAAGCCGAGGGTGATCACACCGAGGCCGATCAGGATCATGCCGATGATCGCGGTGACCTTGACCATCGAGAACCAGAATTCCAGCTCACCGAAGATCTTCACGGAGATCAGGTTGATACCGAAGAGCGCGCACGTGAAGACGAGCGCCGAGGCCCACTGCGGTATGTCCTTGTTCCAGTACTGCACATAGGTGGCGGCGGCGGTCACTTCGGTGATGCCGGTGACGACCCAGAACAGCCAGTACGTCCAGCCGGTCACGAAGCCGATGAACGGGCCGAGGAATTCGCGTCCGTACTCCGAGAAGGAGCCGGAGACGGGCCGGTACATGAGCAGTTCGCCCAGGGCCCGCATGATGAAGAAGATGACGAGACCGACGATGGCGTAGGCGAGGACGATGCTCGGCCCGGCCATCGAGATCGCCTTGCCGGCCCCGAGGAACAGACCGGTGCCGATGGCGCCGCCGATGGCGATCATCTGGATCTGACGGTTCCCCAGACCCCGCTGGTAGCCCTCTTCGGACTCCGTCCCAGCCCCGTTGCCGTCGTGCTGCTTGTCGACCTGCACAGAGGTCATGTGTGGTGCGCCTTTCTCCATTCCGACCCGGTCTGTCCGGATCGGGTCCCGATCCCCCCGGATGGAGTTCCTGCACGCCGACGGTCGGCCGGCTAGCGCTCCCGCAGCGACAGGGGTGGCGTCGCTCACGGCAGGTCGTGAACATTTAACACGCGCCATCGAAGATCGACTAGAGATGGCGTGAACCGAACCACAAGGAAAACGGGACAAGTTCCGCGAATAACCGCAGAACGCGGCGCGGCGGTGATGCGATCGTTATCCGGATTTGAGCGTCCGCTGAGCGAACACTTGAAGAATTTCCGGAGCGGTACGCCCGTATTTCAGCCCATCAGTGACTCGACGAGAGTCTCCTGAAGTCCGCCGAGCCAGAGGTACGCCATCACCATCGGCTTGCGGGGATCGCTGTCCGGCAGCCCCAGCAGCTCGCCGCCGTCCTCTTCATCGGTGACTTCAAGCCGCGTCCCGATGGCCAGCCTGAGGTCATTGAGGGCCCCCAGCCACTGCCGGCACTCGGCGGGCTTCAGCCGCAGCTCCGCACTGCCACCCTCGGGCGCCAGGGTGTCCAGCGCACGGATCAGCGCGAGGGCGTCCTCGCGCTTGCGGGCGCGCAGATCGTTCTCGGTGTAGCGGCGGAATTCGGCGGAGGCGGCGCGGACGTCGTCGTCGGGGACGAGGTCGGGCCCGCCGTAGGCGTCGGGGAAGAACCGGGCCAGGACGGGGTCGGCGGGCGGCTCGCTGGGGCCGTCGCTGAAGACCGACGCCAGCAGATCGTCGCTCTCGCTCTCCCCGGCCTCCTCGCCCGGACCGATCAGCTCCATCAGCTGGACGGCGAGGCTGCGCAGAATGGAGATCTCGACCTCGTCGAGCGGGACGGCGGCACCGCCGTCGGGCAGCGGCGCGAAGTGCCCGCTCATCGGCGGTCCTGCTGGAGCGTCGCCCACAGGCCGTAGCCGTGCATGGCCTGCACGTCGCGTTCCATTTCCTCGCGGCTGCCGCTGGAGACCACGGCGCGGCCCTTGTGATGGACGTCGAGCATCAACTGGTGCGCCTTGTCCTTGGAGTAGCCGAAGTACGTCTGGAAGACATAGGAGACGTAGCTCATGAGATTGACGGGGTCGTTGTGGACGATCGTGACCCACGGGACGTCGGGTTCGGGGACCTCGAAGGGAGCCTCGCTCGACTCGGGACGTTCGATCTCGACCGGGACACTGAGCGTGCAGCGATGCGGCCGGAGCGTGGTCGTGGGTGACGGGTGGGCGCTCACAGGCCCCATGCTGCCACCCGGGGCCCGGCGACGCACAAATGCCTCTCGCGCGGGCCGCGTCGGCGAGCCGCGCGGTGCGGCCTGCGGGCGCGTCGCGGACCGCCCGACCCACTATCGTCAAAGTGACGAGTAAGGGGGGTAGCATCTCCCCCATGAACACAGCAGACCTGGGGCTGCCGGTGGCCGTGCCGTCGACTGCGCTCTTCACCGACCAGTACGAACTCACCATGCTGCAGGCCGCGTTGCGCTCCGGCACCGCGGACCGGCGCTCCGTCTTCGAGGTCTTCACCCGCCGCCTCCCCGAGGGCCGCCGCTACGGCGTGGTGTGCGGCACCGGCCGGGTCCTGGACGCGGTGGAGAACTTCCGCTTCGACGCGACCATCCTCGGCTTCCTGCGCGAGCGCGGCATCCTCGACGAGGCGACCCTGGAGTGGCTGGCCGACTTCCGCTTCCGCGGCGACATCTGGGGCTACCCGGAGGGCGAGGTCTACTTTCCCGGCTCCCCCGTCATGCGGGTCGAGGGCACCTTCGCCGAGGCGGTGCTCCTGGAGACGGTGATCCTTTCGATCCTCAACCACGACTCCGCGGTGGCCGCGGCGGCCTCCCGGATGGCGGTGGCGGCCGGCGACCGCCCGCTGATGGAGATGGGCGCCCGCCGCACCCACGAGCTGGCGGCGGTGGCCGCGTCCCGCGCCGCGTACGTCGGCGGCTTCCACTCCACCTCCGACCTGGCCGCCGGCTTCCGCTACCACATCCCCACCGTCGGCACCAGCGCCCACGCCTTCACCCTGCTGCACGACTCCGAGCGGGACGCCTTCACCGCGCAGGTCGACACCCTCGGCGGCGGGACCACCCTGCTCGTGGACACCTTCGACGTCACCGAGGCGGTGCGCACCGCCGTGGAGGTGGCCGGCCCGGGGCTCGGTGCCGTACGGATCGACTCCGGTGATCTGCTGCTGATCGCCCACCGGGTGCGGGCGCAGCTGGACGAGCTGGGCGCCGAGAAGACCAAGATCGTGGTCACCAGCGATCTGGACGAGTACGCCATCGCCTCGCTGGCCGCCGCCCCGGTGGACGCGTACGGCGTCGGTACCCAGCTGGTGACCGGCAGCGGGCACCCGACCTGCTCGATGGTCTACAAGCTGGTCGCCCGCGCCGACAGCGAGGAGCCCGGCGCACCGCTGCGGCCGGTCGCGAAGAAGTCGATGGGCGCCAAGACGTCGCACGGCGGCCGCAAGTGGGCCGCGCGCCGGCCGGACGCGGACGGCGTCGCCGAGGCCGAGGTCATCGGTACCGGGCCGGTCCCCGCCGAGCTGGCCGGCCGGCAGCTGCTGGTGCCGCTGGTGAGCGCCGGCCGGGTGGTGGCCCGCGAGCCGCTGGACGCCGCCCGCGACCGGCACATCGCGGCCCGCGCCGCGCTGCCGCTGTCGGCGACCCAGCTCTCCCGGGGCGAGCCCGTCCTGCCCACCGAGTACGTGTGACCTCGTACGTCTGACCGGGGGCGCGGGACACCGGGCGGAGGCCGCCCGGCGTCCCGCGCCGTACCGGGCTCCGCCCCACTCCCGCAATCCCCGTCCAGTGGCTACCCTCGGTCACACCACCGCTCGCGCCCCACTCCCGATCCCCAGCCGGAAGGCACGCACCATGCACCGGGCATTGATCGTCGTTGATGTGCAGAACGACTTCTGCGAGGGCGGCAGCCTCGCGGTGGCGGGAGGTGCGGATGTCGCGGCGGCCATCACCGATCTGGTGGGCCAGGCGGCCGGCAGCTGCTACCGCTACGTCGTGGCCACCCGGGACCACCACATCGACCCGGGCGATCACTTCTCCGCCACCCCGGACTACGAGCACTCCTGGCCGGTGCACTGTGTCGCCGGCACGGAGGGCAGCGGTTTCCACCCCAATTTCGCCCCGGCGCTCGCCTCCGGCGCCATCGACGCCGTCTTCGACAAGGGGGCCCACACCGCCGCGTACAGCGGTTTCGAGGGCACGGACGAGAACGGCACCCCGCTGGCGGACTGGCTGCACGCCCACTCCGTCAGCGAGGTCGACGTGGTCGGCCTCGCCACCGACCACTGCGTACGCGCCACCGCCCTGGACGCGCTCGGCGCCGGGCTGCGCACCCATGTCCTGCTGGACCTGACCGCCGGGGTGGCCGCGCACAGCACCGAGCGGGCACTGGAGGAGCTGCGCGCGGCGGGCGCCGAGCTGACCGGCAAGCCGGTCCTGATCGGCGGCTGACGGCCCCGTCAGGCGGCCGGGCGCTCACCCCCTCGGGCCGGGGCCTGCTCCGCCGGGCGGGCCGGCTGGGGCCGCAGCAGGGCCCGTATCGGGTGCCACGACTCGGTGTCGTCGTCCGGGGCCTCGCGCCAGACCAGGCCGTCGGGATGGTGCAGGACGGCCGTGATCTCGTCGGGTGTGGGCGGCTCGGTGTTGCCGCGCAGGTAGACGGAGCGCAGACCGAGGTTGCGCAGCCTGGTCAGGGCGCGCTGGCGGTTCACGGCATGGACCAGGACCCGGACCCGGCAGCCGCAGTCGTACGGGCCGGACCGCGCGCCGTGCGGCGGCCTGGGCAGTGAGAGGGCGACCACCACGCTTCCGCCTGGAAGCCTGATGAATCCACCACCGGACATCGTCATATCTCCCCCGTGAGACTTCTCGTCAACAAGGAACTGTAGAACGCATCTAAACGCGAATCGGCCGCCGCCCGCTAGGGGGCGGCGGCCGAACCGCGTATGACCTGCGAATTTACCTTTTACTTACCGGCAGAGCCGATCCGCAGCAGCACCGTGGAGCCGTCCCGGGCCTCCTTGGTGATCTTGATTCGGGTGTTGGTGTCAGGAACGATCACACCGCCGGTCGGGTTCGACGTGTCGTAGTAGACGCCGTGCCGGTCGTCGAAGAGCGTCACGCCCTTCTTCGAGGCGATCTTCACCTGCTTGCCGTCACGGTGCAGCGTGAGGGCGTCGGTCCGGAAGCGGGTGAAGGTCGAGTCGTAGGACTGGAAGCGGTTGCGCATCAGCTTGCCGTCCGCCCAGTGCTCGGCCTTCGGGTGCGCGTCGACCGGCAGGATCAGCCCGTGGCCCGGGTGCTGGCCGACGTTGTTGTCCGCCTGCGAGGTGTCCCACAGCCAGATCAGCACACCGTTCTGGTACGGGAAATGCTCCACCCAGTCCGGCTTGGTCGAGGTCCAGCCGAAGTTGTACGGGCCCACCTTGAGGGTCTTGTCGTACGACACGTACTGGCGGTTCTCGGCGAGGTAGTACTGCGGGTA
This sequence comes from Streptomyces sp. NPDC058773, assembly GCF_042746015.1. Classification (NCBI taxonomy): domain Bacteria; kingdom Bacillati; phylum Actinomycetota; class Actinomycetes; order Kitasatosporales; family Streptomycetaceae; genus Streptomyces; species Streptomyces sp. NPDC058773. The sequence continues at coordinate 23,969 of NZ_JBHYPE010000052.1, read as the reverse complement.
GTCCTTGGTGAAGGACGCGCCGACGCGCGAGAAGCCCTTGCTCGTCCAGCCGTTGTCGTCGCCCTCGGCGTTGTCGGTGAACAGCGCCTTGCCGTCGGCGACGACGCTGACCGCGTCGGCCGCGAAGCCCTTCTGGGCCGCGCCGCCGTCGGTCTGGTAGCGGAAGCGCAGGTCGATCTTCTTGCCCGCGTAGGCGTCCAGCGGGTAGGCGAGGTCCTGGTAGGCGGCGACGGTGCCGGTCAGGGCGGGCTTGTCGCTGCCGTCGCGCGGGATGGCCTTGCCGCCCGCGGTGCCGTCCAGGGCCGTCCAGTTGGCGCCGCCGTCGGTGGAGACCTCGGCGTAGAGGTAGTCGTAGTCCTTCTCGATGTCCCACCAGCCCTTGAGGGTCAGCGACGCCTTGGCCTTGCCGGTGAGGTCCACCGGGCGGGACAGGGTGTTCTTGAGGTCGTCACCCATGCCGCTCCACCACTGCTTGGAGCCTTCCGCGGGCTTCACGATCTCGGTCTTGACCGCCTTGGCCGGCAGTTCGACGACCACCGCCTGCTTGTTCCTGGTGTTGTACTCGGCGACGCCCAGGGTGTGGGTGGACTTCTTCGCGGCCTTCGCCTTGCCGTAGTTGAGCCAGCCCAGCTGGAGCTTGTCCCAGGCGCTCATGTCGCCGGGCAGGTCGCCGATGCTGTCCTTGCCGGTGCCGAGCCAGGAGCCGCCCGACATCAGCGACCAGAAGTCCACCGAGGACTCACCGGTGCCGCTGGTGTCGTACTCGTCCGGCAGGCCCAGGTCGTGGCCGTACTCGTGGGCGAAGACGCCGAGGCCGCCGTTCTCCGGCTGCATGGTGTAGTCGCCGACCCAGAAGCCGGTGTCGCCGATCTGGGTGCCGCCCGCCCGGTTGTCGCCGGGACCGGTCTTGCCGTTGTCGGTGCCGTACGCGTACCAGCGGTGCGCCCAGATGGCGTTGGTCTTCTGGACACCGCCGCCCGCGGACTCGTCCTCACCGGCGTGCACGATCTGGAAGTGGTCGAGGTAGCCGTCGGGCTCGTTGAAGTTGCCGTCGCCGTCGTGGTCGTAGCGGTCCCACCGGTCGTACTTGGCGAGGTCGGTCTTGATCTGCGCGTCGGTGCGGCCGGCCGCCTTCTGGTTCCTGGCCCACTGGTTGACGCCGTCGCGGATCAGGTCCCAGGCGCTGGCGCAGTTGGTCTGGCCGCAGTAGTTGGAGCCGTAGCGGGCCTCGTTCCAGTCGACCCGGACCCAGTCGGAGACCTCGCCCTCGACCGAGTAACGGCCCGAGGACTGCTTCTCGTAGTACTTGGCCAGCGACTGCTTCTTCTTGTCGTGCGAGAAGTAGAGGTCCTGGAAGTGCTTGCGGTTGAAGTCCTTCTGCCAGGCCGTGCTGTTGTCCTTGGCACGGTCCGGCCGGCCTATCGCGTTGTGCGCCGGGCCGGGGTCACCGCCGTACTTCTTCACCGGCGGCTTGGGGCCGTCGCCGTCCGGGTCGAACATCGTGGTGTCGTCGACCTTGTCGCCGAAGTCCACGAGGATGGTGAAGATCCGGTCGGTCTTCTGCCGGGCCAGCTCGACGTACTTGTGCTTGCCGAGCTGGACGACCTGGGAACCGTTCCGCTCGGTCGCCTTGGCGTCGCCCGCGATGACCTGCTGGAGTGCTTCCTTGCGCTCGGCCGCCTCCCGCTTGCTGAACGGGCCCTTGAGGTCGTGGTTCACGGCCCGCTCGGGAGCCGGGTCCTGATGCCTGGCGACCGGTGACGGCCCCTGCGCATCGGCCGTCGCCACCCCCGAAGACAAAGCGGCCGCCCCGATCGCGGCAATTGCCGTGGCCAGGGCGGCCGGTCTGAACACCCCTCTGTTAGCTCTCACTTGGCGCTGTCCTCCCCATCGAACCGGTCACTGTTCGAGGGCATTCGACCGGAAGTACGATGAAAAAGACAGATCTTGACTTGGGCACGTCAGCGAAGTACGTTTCTCGGTCCGCGAGTTGCGGCTATCGGACAGCGGGCGGCCGCGCCCTGCCGGGCAGTCCGAAATCCCGGCCGACGCCGGCGTATATGCCCGCCGGGCATGCGCCCCCGTCCCAGCAGCCAGGACGTCATGCCGTCCGGGCAGGCGTGGCGGTGTTGTGCGCCCCCTGTGCCCCGAACCGTGGGTTAGGTCACGCTTACCCGGCGTTCCCCGCGGGCATTTTGGACCGTAGGCTCCATTCCCGGCGCGCCCTGACCAAGCCCCCTGCCGACCCTCCGAGGACGGATCCCGCCATGCCTCGTCCGACCGCCGCACAGCTCGCCTACGGTTCGGCCACCGTCTTTTTCTCGACCCTCGCGATGCTCCTGCTCTCCCAGACGGAGACCGGCATCGGGGTCGCGGTCATCGCCATCGCCGGGCTCGGGCTCGGGCTGCTGGTCGCCATGACGGTCCCGATGCCCCGGGTGTCGCGGGTGGTCCGCCGGCATGTCGTACGGACCGAGTCGCCCGCCGCGCCCGGCACTTCGGCGGTTCCCGCGGCTGTTCCGTCGGCCGTTCCGGCCCCGGACGGGCGGGCCCGGCCCACGGGTACGCCGCAGCCCGCCGCCTGGCGCGGTGTCACCGCCGGTGCCGGTGAGGCCCGGATCGGCGAGCACTCACGCTGAACCGGTCGCCGGCCCCGTCTCCGTGGACACCACGACCGTCTTCGCGGCCTTGTCGTGCAGACACTGCTGATACGGCTTGTCCCAGGTACACCACAAGACGTTGATCAGCCAGAAAATGAAACCGCAGCAGGGCACGATCTCGGGCAGCGAGTAGACCGCGGCCCGGACCCAGCCCGGCTGGCCGTGCGGGATCGAACCGTCCGCGAGCATCGCCACCCGGATCTTCATCGCCATCTTGCCGACGGTCTGGCCCCGGCTGCTGAGCATCAGCCCCTCGTAGACCAGATACACCAGCAGGGTGATGCCCGAGACCGTCGACTGGCGGCCGGCCTGGTCGCCGTCGGTGCTGAAGTAGTCCACCCCGCCGACGATCGCGGTCATGATCAGCCAGACCGGCACCCCGACGATGATCGCGTCGATGATGCGCGCCACGAGGCGGCGGCCGCGGTTGGCCAGCGGCGGCATCCCGGCCAGCGGATCGGCCGCGCCGTACTGCCCGCCGTAGGGATCACCGGCGTACGGGGCGCCGTACGGACCGCCGGCCGGGGGCGGTTGGGTGCCACCGGGCGGCGGCGTACCCCCGGGGGGCGGCCCGCCGCCTTCCGCGCCGCCCCAGCCCCCGCCCCCCGTACCGCCGCCGTGCGGGGCGTGGTTACGGGGCGCGCCGTTGTCCCGGGGAGCGTGGTTGCGGGGAGCGTCGCCCGCCGGGGGCTCCTGCGGCTTCTGGAACGGGTCGTTCTCCGGCGACTCACCGGGGCCGGGCCGGGGCTGGTCGGTACTCATGGCCCGAGTCGACCGCTTGTCGTGGCCCGCCGCATCCGGCGAGGTCCGTTCGGGGGAACGGATACCGCCGCCGCGGTACGCCCGCGGCGGGGTCAGCCGGACGCGACGAAGGTCCGGGCCAGCTTGTCGTGCCAGCACTGGCGCCACGGCCGGTCGAACAGGCACCAGACGACGTTCAGCACACCGACGGCGAGGACGCCGAGCACGCTGTACAGGAACCAGCGCTTGAGCGCGGCACCGAGGGTCGGGGTGTCATGGCTCTCGATGTCGAGGACCCGTACCCCGCACAGCTTCTTGCCCAGGGTGCGGCCCCACTTGAGGGTCGGCAGCGCCTCGTAGAGCGCACCGCCGAGCAGCAGCACGGCCAGGATGGTGGCGAAGACCGGGGTGGTGGTGCCGTCGAGCAGATAGACCGTCACCTGGCGGCCGGACTGCTTGGCCGCCTCGACCTTGGCGTCGAGGTGGTCGGTGACCGTGCCCCACATGGGGACGGCGACCGCGGCGGTGAGCGCGCCCAGCACCAGGGTGTCGATCAGCCGGGCCGCGAACCGGCGGCCGAGGCCGGCCGGGTGGCCCTGGGCGGCCTGTGCCATGGCCGCGAAGGGGTCGGCGGCGGCCGGCGGCTTCCAGGGCGTGACGCCTTCGGCGCCGTCGCCCTGCGGACCGGGCCGGGCCGGTGCGGCACCGCCCTGCGGCGGGAGTCCGGCCGCGGCGGCGGACGCCTGCGGGGCGGGCTGCTGCGGGGCCGCGCTCCGGGGGGACGGGGCCGGCTGAACCGGAGTCTGCGGGGCCGGGGGCTGCTGGACGGGGGCCTGCGGGGCCGGAGCCTGCTGAGCGGGAGCCTGTGGGGCCGGGGCCTGCGGAGCCGGCTGCTGAGCGGCCGGCGGCGACTGTGCGGCGCCGTCCTCGGGCGCGGCGGACGGACCGCGGCCGGCGCCCGCGACCCGGATCGCCATCGTCTCGTTGCCCTTGGCGGGCTTGCCGCCGTCGGGCCGTACCGCGCGGATCGCGGTGGTGCCCTGGTCGCCGGACTTCCCGCCGCGGCGGGCGGCCGGGTTCACGGCGCGGATGGCGACCGTCCCGTCGCCGGGGACCCCCGGCCGGGCGGCGCCGGGCGCCTCGGCGGCCTGGGCGTCGGCGCCCTGCTCCGCGCGCTGCGGCGGCACCGCGCCCCAGGAAGCGGCCCCCGACGGGCTGCCGGCGGGGGCCTGGTCCGGGGCGCCCCAGGAGACGGGCTCCCCGCCGAATCCGCTCTGCCGGGAGGCATCGGCCTGCCAGGCGGCGGCCGACTCGGGGCTGGTGCCGTGCAGCCGGGCCGGGTCGTCCCAGCTCGCCGCGGGCCGGGCGGCCGGCTCGCCGCTCTCGCCCACGGCGGGCACCGCGGAGCCGCCGGCCGCCTCCTCCTCGTCGAAGAAGACCGGGCCGGTCTCCTCGACGGCGGGGGCCGGGCCCGCGCCGGGCGGCGCGGCGGGCATCGCCTCGCCCTCGGCGGGGGCGGGCCGGCTGGTGCCCGGCACCCACGCGGCACCGTTCCAGTACCGGATGTAGCCGGGGATGGACGGGTCCGGGTAGAAGCCTGGCGTGGGGCTGCCGCCGGCGGATCCTGAGGTAGGGGCGCTCATATCCGAAGTCCCGTATCTGTACTCGGCCTGGTGGGTGTGCGGGTGCAGTCTGCCGCAACGCGGCGTCCACTATCTATCAGACCCCGGGTTCCCAGGTGCCCGAGCCCGCCGACGACCACCTGGAAGAGGCGCCGCAAAAAAGTTGTACGAAGTCGTGTAAGAGTCCGGCGGCAGGCCGCTCTCTCTGCGTGCGGGACCGTTTCGGGGGCCCGCAGGGAACGAAGAGAGGCGGACCCCATGCACACCGTGGTGGAACGAGAGCTGGAACTGGGCCTGGTGCTGTCGCCGGAGCACAGCGTGCCGGTGCCGGCCCGGCTGAGGTACCGGACCGATGACCCGTACGCCGTCCATGTCACCTTTCACATCGGTTCGGACTCCCCCGTCAGCTGGACGTTCGCCCGGGAGCTGCTGATCGAGGGGGTGTTCCGGCCGTGCGGCGACGGCGATGTGCGGGTGTGGCCGATGAAGGCGGGCGGGCGCAGCCTGGTCTGCATAACGCTGGACTCCCCGGACGGGCGGGCCCTGTTGGAGGCGCCGGCCGCGGCGGTCTCGGCCTGGCTGGAGCGCACCCTGCGGGTGGTGCCGCCGGGGACCGAGCACGGGCATCTGGGCCTCGACAAAGGGCTGAGCGCGCTGTTCGCGCTGGCGGCCGGGGACGAGCTGCGGCCGGGCGGCCCGCAGCCCGTGGACGATGCCCCGGAGCCCGGGGCGTAGCGGGTGCGGGACCGGGCCGCCTCAGCCCCGGTAGGCCTCCAGCAGCCGCAGCCACACCTCACTGATCGTGGGGTACGAGGGCACCGCGTGCCACAGCCGCTCGACGGGGACCTCGCCGGCCACCGCGACCGTCGCGGAGTGCAGCAGCTCGCCGACGCCGAAGCCGACGAAGGTGACGCCGAGCAGCACGTCGCGGTCCAGGTCGACGACCATCCGGGCGCGGCCGCGGTAGCCGTCCGCGTACAGGGACGCCCCGGCCACGGCGGCCAGGTCCTGGTCGACCACCCGGGTGCGGTAGCCGGCCTTCTCCGCCGCGGCGGCGGTCAGGCCCACCGAGGCGGCCTCCGGGTCGCTGAAGACGACCTGCGGGACGGCGCGGGTGTCCGCGGTGGCGGAGTGCGCGCCCCAGGGGTCGGTCTCCAGGATCGGGACGCCCCGGGCGCGCGCGGCGATCGCGGCCCCGGCGATCCTGGCCTGGTACTTGCCCTGGTGGGTGAGGAGGGCGCGGTGGTTGACGTCGCCGACGCCGTAGAGCCAGCCGCCGGTCACCCCCTTCACCCGGCAGCTGTCGTCGACGTCCAGCCAGGAGCCGGGCGGCAGTCCGACGGTTTCCAGGCCGATGTCCTCGGTGCGCGGGGCCCGGCCGGTGGCGATCAGGAGTTCATCGGCGACGATCTCGTCCCCGGAGTCCAGCAGCACGGTGACCGGGCCGCCGGGGGCCTCCCGGCGCACCTCGCGCACCTCGACCCCGCTCCGCAGCAGGACGCCGGCCTCGGCGAGCGACTCGGCGACGAGGTGCCCGGCGAACGGCTCCATGCGGGGCAGCAGCCCGTCGCCGCGGACCAGCAGGGTCACGGAGGCGCCCAGGGCCCGCCAGGCGGTGGCCATCTCGACGCCGACCACACCGCCGCCGACCACCACCAGCCGGCCCGGCACGCTCTTCGCGCTGGTCGCGTGGCGGCTGGTCCAGGGCCGGGCCTCGGCGAGCCCGGGGATGCCGGGCACCACCGCGCGGCTGCCGGTGCACACCGCGACCGCGTGCCGTGCGGTGAGCACCCGCCCGCCGTCGACGACCACTCGCCGCGGCCCGGCGAGCCGTCCCTGGCCGCGCACCAGGTCGATCCCGGCCGAGTCCAGCCAGCGGACCTGTCCGTCGTCCTTCCAGTAGGAGGTGAAGGAGTCGCGGCGGGCGAGTACCGCGGGCGCGTCCAGGGGGGCGTCCGCGGCGTCGTCGAGGCCGGCCACCCGGCGGGCCTCGGAGCGGGCGGTGACCGGGCGCAGCAGGGCCTTGCTGGGCATGCACGCCCAGTAGGAGCATTCGCCGCCGACGAGTTCGCTCTCCACGAGCACCGCGCTCAGTCCGGCGGCATGCGCCCGGTCGGCGAGGTTCTCACCGGTCGGCCCCGCGCCCAGCACGATGACGTCATACGCCTCATCAGCGGCATTGGTGGCTTCGGTGGCGGCCATCGGCTCTCGCTTCCTGCGTGGGCATGAGGGGCCACCGGCGCCCGGCGGCCCTTCTGGCCATCCTCAGCCCAACGGGCCGTCAGCGCATCCGGCGTTCGACCGCTGCCTTGGCCTCGGCGAGTCCGTCGCCGGTCACCTCGCGGTGCACCTTGATCGCCTGGATCGTCTTGCCCTCGCGCAGCAGCTGGTCGATCTCGGCCATCCGGGCGTGCTCGGGCTCCGCTATGCCGGCGTGCGCCAGGAGGAGGTCCACCTTGCGCTCCAGGTGCCGGAGGCGGCGTTCCTGCGTCTTGGCGCGGCGGTCGGAGGCGGTCATCAACAGGATGGCGGCCAGCATCAGAAGGGGCAGTACTGCGATGATCACGGAGTCCATGGCGGTCACCCTATGAGGCGGCGGCGCGTGCCATGAACACGGCAGTCGCGGCCGGGCCGTGCAGGGTGCCGCGGACGGCCGGTGCGCCGTCGGTGAGGATCTCGCACTCGGCGTAGGCGTCCGGTCCGTCGAGGGTGAGGGTGAGCATCGGCATGGCGCCCACCCCGCGCGCGTCGGTCACCGCGAACCACGGCAACTCCGGCCGGGTGACCTGTTCTTCGCCGCCGGAGTCCCCGGGCGCCTGGACGGCGTAGGTGATGTCGTCGACACCCCGGCCGGTCACCCGGAAGGTGACCATCCCCTCGCCGGGTCTGTGCGGATCGTTGATCTTCATGGGGGCAGTCAACCGTCCCGCCCCCGCCGTGTACATCCCGGCCCCGCCGCGGGCGGCGGTGCGCGGCGGGCCGCCGGGTCAGGGCAGATGCCAGATCTGCGTCGTGACGAGGAAGAAGACCGCCGCCCAGAACACCATCACCCCGGCGACGAGGCCGAATCCGAGCAGCCGGGTCCTGCCCGGCGGGGCGTCCGGGGGCGGCCGCAGCCACCGTTTGAGCAGCGGGTTCACATAGAACGGCATCGTCACGAAGCTCATGACGAAGCTGGACAGCAGGTTGCCGATGAGGAGGTTCAGCCAGAGCGGCAGCTTCGCCGGTGACAGGGCGAGCGTCAGCAGCACCACGGTCGGGTACAGACCGACCCAGACCGCGACGGAGGTCTTGGTCTCCGAGGGCGGCGGGGCCTGTCTGCCGTTCTCCTCGAAGGCGAACCAGCTGCCGAACGAGTTGTCGATCGTGCGCAGTCCGAAGTCGTGGAACTTCTCGCCCTCCGCGAGGAGTTCCCGCCGCCGGCCCGAGGTGAGCCAGGCGTCGAGGTGCTCGGCGCTGTCGAAGCGGTAGAGCGTGGTCCACTCGTCCTGGAGCCCCTCGACCGGGCGGAACAGCTCGGTGCCGCGGAAGCCCTCGAAGGCGCTCTCCTCCTCGTCCATCCGGCGCTGCCAGGCGAGGAAGGCGTCGACGTGGTCCGGCTGGACGCGGTGCGTGACCACCACGGTCACCAGCGGGTCCGGCTGCTGGGTGCCGCCGCTGACGACCTGCTGGGTGGCGGGGCCGTCGAGGTACTGCCTGCCGCGGTCGAGGAAGCGCTGCCGGGTGGCGCTGTTGATCCACGCCTGGAGGTGGGCGATCGAGTCGAAGCGGTAGACCACCACCCACTCGGGCTGGACGGGGGTCGGCGGGGAGATCTCGGCACCGAGGAAACCGGCGTACCCGGCGGCGGCGGCGTTGACGTCCTCCTGCCACTGCTGGAACTCCCGCTCCGCACCGGCCCGGACCTTCTGGCCGATGATGACGGTCGCCGCGGTGCCCTGCGGCTTCTCGGTGGTCATCGGCCCGGCCCCGCCGTCGCGGAGGTGGTGGCACCGAGCTGCCGGTAGATCCGTTCCGGTGTCAGGGGCAGGGCGCGGAAGCGGACGCCGGTGGCGTCGTGCAGCGCGTTCGCCAGCGCGGGCGCCACGGGGTTGATGCAGCACTCCGCGATGCCCTTCGACCGCAGGGGCCCGACGGAGTCCGTCGAGTCCACCAGGAGGACCTCGGTGCGGGGGATGTCGGCGTAGGTGGGGATGCGGTAGTTGCGGAGGTTCGGGTTGGTCATCGCTCCGTCCGCGTCGAGTCGGTGCCGCTCGGTCAGGGCGAAGCCGATGCCCTGGGCGACGCCGCCCTCCACCTGGCCCCGGACCTGCGCGGGGTTGATGATCACGGCGGCGTCGGTCGCCTGAACGCTGTAGAGGATGCGGATCTCGCCGGTCACCGGATGGACGGCGATACGGAAGCCCTGCGCGTTGGAGGTGATGCTGCGGGGCGAGCCGTAGGCCTTGCGGGCGGCGGTGAAGCGGATACCGCGGGCGCGGGCCGCCGCCACCAGTTCCGCCAGCGACACCCGCCGGTCGCCGCAGCTGACGCCCTCGTCGTCCATCGAGCACAGCACGAGGTGGACGCCGGTGTGGGCGGCGGCGAATTCCAGGATGCGGTCGCGGACGGCGTTGGCCGCGCGGACCACGGCGTTTCCCGCCACGAACAGGCCCGCGCTGGCGAAGGCGCCGGTGTCGAATCCGGTGCGGTCGGTGTCGGACTGCACCAGGCGGATGCGCGACGGCGTGGTGCCCAGCTGGTTGGCCGCGAGCTGGACATGCGCGGTCGAGGTGCCCTCACCGAATTCGACGGTGCCGACGGCCAGTTCGTAGACGAGGTCGTCGCCCAGCGTGACCCAGGCCTCGGAGAGGTGCTCGGTCGGCGGCGCGGTCTCGTGCAGGGAGCCGGCGACCCCGGCGCCGACGAGCCAGTCCGGGCCCGGGGACGGCACGTCGGCGGTACGGGCCATGGCCTCGTCCACCAGGTCGAGGCACTTCCCCAGGCCGTCCTCGGTGAACACCACGTCGTCGGGGCCCTCCTCCATGGCGAGGAGCGGATCGCCCGGCCGCACGATGTTGCGGCGGCGCAGTGCGAGCGGGTCCATGTGCAGGGCGCGGGCCAGTTCGTCCATCGCCGATTCCACGGCGAAGGCGGGCTGGGTCATGCCGTAGCCGCGCAGTGCGCCGCTCGGCACGGTGTTGGTGTAGACGGAGTACGCGTCGTACTTCTTGTGGGGGCAGCGGTAGGCCATGACGGCGGCGCCGCCCGCGAAGAGGGTTTCGCCGGCGTGGTTGCCGTAGGCGCCGGTGTTCGACACATTGCGGATCTGCAGTGCGGTGAGCGTGCCGTCCGCCTTCGCGCCGAGCTTCACCGTCAGGGTCATCGGGTGGCGGGGCGAGGCGGTGGTGAACTCCTCCTCGCGGGTGTATTCGAAGCTGACCGGCCGCCCGGTGTCGAGGGTGGCGAGGGCGGCCAGATCCTCCGAGATCACTTCCTGTTTGCCGCCGAAACCGCCGCCGACGCGGGTGCAGAACACCCGCAGCTGGTCCGGGCGCAGCGCGAACAGATAGGCCAGTTTGACCTTGGCGATCGACGGCGACTGCGAACTGGTGCGGACGTTCAGCCGGCCGTTCTCCATCCAGGCGATCGAGCAGTGGGTCTCCAGATGCGCATGCTGCACCCGCGGGGAGAAGTAGGTGCCCTCGTGGATCACATCGGCCTCGGTGAACCCCGTGTCCACATCGCCGATCTGCGCATGGATCTCCACCAGGGTGTTGCGGACCGGGTCGCGGACGAAGGGGTCGTGCGCGCCGTGCAGTTGGGGCGCCCCCTCGGCCCGCGCCTCCTCGGGGTCGAAGACCGCCGGCAGCGGCTCGTACTCCACGTCGACCCGGCGGCAGCCCTCCTCCGCCGCCCCGACCGAGTCGGCCAGGACCGCGACGACGCGCTGGCCGGCGAAGCGGACGGTGTCGTCGAGGATGTAGGTGTCGTCCGGGTCCACCAGATGGTCGGTGTGGATCGCCGTGGTGAAGCGTCTGCGCGGCACGTCCTCCCAGGTGTAGACGCGCTGCACGCCGGGCACCGCGAGGGCGGCGGTCTTGTCGACGGAGACGATCCGGGCGTGCGCGTGGGGCGAGTGCAGCACCTTGAGGTGGAGCATGCCGTCGAGGTGGGTGTCCATGGTGAACTCGGCGCGGCCGGTGACCACTTCCTCGGCGGCGGGGGCGCCGACGCTGGTCCCGACGGCCTTCCCGGGCGCGGCCTCGGTCACTCCGGCGACGCCGTGCACCGCGTCCTCGATCGCCCGGTAGCCGGTGCAGCGGCAGAGGTTCCCCTTCAGCGCCCGTGGCAGGTCGGCCTTCTGGGCCTCGCTGAAGGTCGCCGACGTCATGATCATTCCGGCGGTGCAGAAGCCGCACTGGAACCCCGGGGCGTCCCGGAACCGGCGCTGCACCGGATGCAGCTTCCCCGGCGCACCGAGCCCCTCGATCGTCGTCACCTCCCGGCCCTCGGCGCGGAAGGCGGGGGTGATGCAGCTGTGCACCGGTTCGCCGTCCAGCCACACCGTGCAGGCACCGCAATCGCCCGCGTCACAGCCCTTTTTGACGCCGTAGTGGCCGAGCGCGCGCAGAAAGGTGCGCAGACACTGGCCGGGGTCCGGTGCGTCGTCGAAGCTCCTGCCGTTCACGCGGTACGTCATACCGGGCCCCCCGCCAGGAGTTCGCGGCGGATCTCTTCGGCGAAATGCCGCGTCAGATGGCGGCGGTGGTCGGGGGTCCCGTTGGGATCGTCGAACCAGACGTCGGCGGGAAGGGCGTCGATGCTCTCCCGCAGCGTCCGGGCATCGGGCATCGCGGCAAAGGCGAATCGCACCGGCCGGATGGTGCCGGCGGTGACGGTCAGCAGCAGATCGTCCGTTCCCGGCGATTGCGTGCCGATGAGGAATACCGTCGAACGGCCCAGCCGGGTCAGGGAGAAGCGGCGGTGTGCGGTGCGTTTCCGCAGGGCGGCCGCCGGAATGTCGATACGCCGCAGGATTTCCCCGGGGTCCAGCACGTTCTCGTTGTTGCCGGTCACGAAGTCGAGTGCGTCGAGGATGCGCACGGAGCCGTCGGGGGCCCACAACTCGTACCGGGCCTCCAGGGCGACGGTCAGCGTGATCATGGGCCCGGCCGGCAGGGACATACAGATGTTGCCGCCGACCGTCGCCGTGTTCCAGACCTTGAACGAGGACAGGAACGCCTCACAACTGGTCGCGAACAGAGTGCCCGCGCGCCATTCCGCCGGCGGCTCATAGGCGTACAGGTCACGGATGGTGCAGGTGGCGCCGATGCCGAGCCCCGTGCCGCCCGGCACGAGGGGTTCCCAGTGCAGCGCCGTCAGGTCGACCAGCCGGCGCAGGTCCGGCTGCTCCACGGAGAACAGCCAGGTGCCCCCGGCGAGCCAGGCATCGCCCGCGCGCCAGTCCGCGCCCGGCCGGTCGGACGGGCGCCGGACGACTTCGGTGATGGTGTTGAGGTCCATGGGAATTGCTCTCCCTCACGACGGACATCGTGTGCGCGGGGAACGGCGCAACCTCAAGCGACGGAATTCTCCGTATGGCCGCTGCGGCCGGCTCCACACGGAGGGACCGGCGGGCGCGGATATTTCGTTCAGGATAGACAGAAGGGCCCGCCCCCGCCACGTCAGGAAATCCGGCGCCGGGAAAGGCATTTCCGTAACGCCTTATCCGCCGGGCTTTTCCGTGCGCATTTCTGCACGCGGCCACCAGGGCGCGTAAAATGCGCGAACGCCCGGAAGGGCGACAGGGCGGAAAGAACGGCAGGGGCGGAAAGGCATTCCCCGGACCCGGGGGCGGTTCCTTCAGAACAGCTTGCCGGGATTGAGAATCCCCAGCGGGTCGAAGACCGCCTTGATGCCGCGCTGCAACTCCACACCCACCGGCCCCAGTTCGCGCGCCAGCCACTCTTTCTTGAGGACGCCGACGCCGTGCTCACCGGTGATGGTGCCGCCCAGTCGCAGGCCGAGCGCCATGATGTCGTCGAAGGACTCCCGGGCCCGGCGGGACTCGTCCGGGTCGGCGGCGTCGAAGCAGACCGTGGGGTGGGTGTTGCCGTCCCCGGCGTGGGCGCAGACGCCGATGGTGAGCCCGTACTTCTCGGCGATGGCGGCGGTCCCGTCGAGCATCTCGGCGAGCCGGGAGCGCGGGACGCAGACGTCGTCGATCATCGTGGCGGACTTGACCCGCTCCAGCGCGGTCAGGGTCAGCCGGCGGGCCTGGAGCAGCAGATCGGACTCGGCGGCGGTCTCGGCGGGCACGACCTCGGTGGCGCCGGCCGCGGTGCACAGCGCGCCGACGGCGGCGAGGTCGGCGGCCGGCTCGGGGGTGTCGAAGGCGGCCAGCAGCAGCGCCTCGGTGCTGTCCGGGAGGCCCATCTGCGCCATGTCGTTGACCGCGCGGATGCTCGTGCGGTCCATCAGCTCCAGCAGCGAGGGGGCGTGGCCGCGGGCCATGATCTCGCAGACGGCCGCACAGGCCGCCGCGGTGGACGGGAACTCGGCGGCCAGCGCGAGCTGCCCGGGCGGCTCCGGCTTGAGCGCGAGGACGGCGCGGACGACGATGCCCAGGCTTCCCTCGGAGCCGACGAACAGCCGGGTGAGGTCGTAGCCCGCGACGCCCTTGGCGGTGCGCCGGCCGCAGGTCAGCAGCCGTCCGTCGGCGAGGACCACGTCCAGGCCGAGCACGTACTCGGCGGTGACGCCGTATTTGACGCAGCACAGGCCGCCGGAGGCGGTGCCGATGTTCCCGCCGATGGAGCACTCCTCCCAACTGGAGGGATCGGGCGGGTAGTAGAGCCCGTGCTCGTTGACCGCGCGGGACAGCACGGCGTTGATGACGCCCGGTTCGACCACCGCGATCCGGTCGACGGGGTTGATCTCGATGATCCGGTCCATCTTGACCAGCGAGAGCACGAGGCAGCCGTCGGAGGCGTTGGCGGCGCCCGACAGCCCCGTACGCGCCCCTTGCGGGACGACCGGCACCCGCAGCTCGGTGGCCGTCCGCATCACGTGCTGGACCTGCTCGACGGTCCGCGGCAGCACGACCACGGCGGGCGTCCCGGCCGCGCAGAAGCTCGCCATGTCGTTGGCGTACGCGCCGGTGACATCGGGGTCGGTGAGGATCGCTTCACCCGGGAGTCCGGCGCGCAGACGTGCGATGAGGTCCATACCCTCAGCCTCGCACCCGTGGGCCGTACACGGAAGATCGTGTACGGCCCACGGGTGCGGTCGGTCCGCGCGCAGCGCCGCCTTCTGGGGGTGGCGGCCGGTGACGGGCGGGCGTGCCGCACTCAGAGGTTGCCGCGCCGCTCCTGCTCGCGCTCGATCGCCTCGAAGAGCGCCTTGAAGTTGCCCTTGCCGAAGCCCATGGAGCCGTGCCGCTCGATCATTTCGAAGAACACGGTCGGCCGGTCCTGGACCGGCTTGGTGAAGATCTGCAGCAGATAGCCGTCCTCGTCCCGGTCCACCAGGATCTTCAGCTCCCGGAGCGTCTCCACGGGCACCCGGGTCTCGCCGGCCCATTCGCCGAGGGTGTCGTAGTAGGAGTCGGGGGTGTCCAGGAATTCCACACCGGCCGCGCGCATCGCCCGGACGCTGGCGACGATGTCGTTGGTGGCCAGCGCGATGTGCTGGACGCCGGGACCGCCGAAGAACTCCAGGTACTCGTCGATCTGCGACTTCTTCTTCGCGATCGCGGGCTCGTTGATCGGGAACTTGACCTTGAGGGTGCCGTCGGCGACGACCTTCGACATCAGCGCGCTGTATTCGGTGGCGATGTCGTCGCCCACGAACTCCTTCATGTTGGTGAAGCCCATGACCTTGTTGTAGAAGGCCACCCACTCGTTCATCTTGCCGAGTTCGACGTTGCCGACGCAGTGGTCGATGGCCTGGAAGCGCCGCGGGCCGGTCTCCACCAGCGGCTCGGCGACGGCATAGCCGGGCAGGTAGGGGCCGTCGTAGCCGGAGCGCTCGACGAGGGTGTGCCGGGTCTTGCCGTAGGTGGCGATGGCCGCGAGGACGACGGTGCCGTGCTCGTCCTTGAGATCGTGCGGCTCGACCAGGCCGGTGGCGCCCTGGGCGACGGCGTGCTCGTAGGCGGCGCGGGCGTCCGGGACCTCGATGGCGAGGTCGATCACACCGTCGCCGTGCGCCGCGACATGGTCGGCGAGGAAGCGGCCCCAGTCGGTGGTGGGCTTGATGACGGAGGTGAAAACGAACCGGGCGCCGCCGGATTCGAGCACATAACTCGCGGTCTCCCGGCTGCCGTTCTCCGGGCCGGAGTAGGCGACGCGCTTCATGCCGAAGGCGGTCGCGTAGTAGTGCGCGGCCTGCTTGGCGTTCCCGACGGCGAAGACGACCGCGTCCATCCCCTTGACCGGGAAGGGGTCCGCCTGCCGGGCCGCGCCGGGGGTGGTGGGCTGAGGGTGCATCGTGGTGTCTGCCATGGCCGCAGAGTCTCTCCGATCCACAAGGTGCGCAATAGTTCGCGAATCTTCTGGGCATTCTGCATAGCGATAGGGCGTATGGGCCGGGCTATCTGTACATGATGACCATCGAAAGGGAAGGCGCAGGCCATGGCGATCGATCATTTGGACGGGGCGCTGCTGGAGCTGCTCGCCGAGGAGCCGCGGATCGGCGTGCTGGAGGCGTCCCGGCGGCTGGGGGTGGCGCGCGGCACGATCCAGGCCCGGCTCGACCGGCTTCAGTCGAATGGAGTGATCCGGGGCTTCGGGCCGGAGGTGGACCCGGCGGCACTGGGCTACCCCGTGACCGCATTTGCCACGCTGGAGATCAAACAGGGGCAAGGGAATGACGTACGCGCCCACTTGACGACCGTTCCCGAGGTGCTGGAACTGCATACAACGACCGGACACGGGGACATGCTGTGCAGGCTCGTGGCCCGTTCGAACGCCGATCTGCAGCGGGTGATCGACCGGGTTGTGGGCTTTGATGGGATCGTGCGGGCCTCGACGGCAATCGTGATGGAAAATCCGGTTCCGTTGCGGATCATCCCGCTGGTGAAACAGGCATCGGGAGACTGAAACGAGGAGACCGAGTGAGCTTCTGGGAGTACGTCGTCACCCGGCACGCCCAGCTGCTGACGGACACGTATCAGCACGCCAGCGCGGTCTTCCAGTGCATGGTGCTCGCCACCTTGCTGGGAGTCTTCATCGGCGTGGTGACCTATCGCAGTGAGTGGGCCGGCAATCTCGCCACCATCTCGACCGCCACCATCCTGACCATCCCGTCCCTGGCCCTGATCGGTCTGCTGATCCCGATCGTCGGCCTCGGCGTCCCCCCGACGGTGATCGCGCTGACCCTGTACGGGCTGCTGCCGGTGGTCCGTAACGCCATCGTCGGGCTGCGCGGGGTGGACCCGGACCTGGTCGACGCCGCCACCGGCATCGGGATGTCGCGCACCGCCCGGCTCTTCCGTGTCGAACTCCCGCTGGCCTGGCCGCCGATCCTCACCGGCATCCGGGTCGCCACCCAGATGCTGATGGGCATCGCCGCCATCGCCGCGTTCGCCTCCGGCCCCGGCCTGGGCAACGAGATCTTCCGCGGGATCGCCTCGCTGGGCAGCGCCAACTCCCTCAACCAGGTGCTCGCCGGCACCGTCGGGATCGCCATCCTCGCCCTTCTCTTCGACGCCGCGTACGTCCTGATCGGACGCCTGACCATCTCCAGGGGGATCCGTGCCTGAGACGACCGAGACCACCCCGGCCTCCGGGGCCAGAATCCATCTGGAGAACCTGACGAAGACCTACCCGGGGAATCCCACCCCGGCGGTGGACAACGTCAATCTGGAGATCAAGGCCGGCGAGATCGTCATCTTCGT
Organism: Streptomyces sp. NPDC058773; assembly: GCF_042746015.1. Lineage (NCBI taxonomy): Bacteria > Bacillati > Actinomycetota > Actinomycetes > Kitasatosporales > Streptomycetaceae > Streptomyces > Streptomyces sp. NPDC058773. The sequence goes on along the minus strand of NZ_JBHYPE010000052.1, from coordinate 7,065 downwards.
CGGGCCCTCGGGCTGCGGGAAGTCCACCTGCCTGAAGATGATCAACCGGCTGATCGAGCCGACCCACGGACGCATCCGGATCGGCGACGAGGACGTCACCGGCATGGACCCGGTCAAGCTGCGCCGCAAGGTGGGCTACGCCATCCAGGCGTCCGGCCTCTTCCCGCACATGACGGTCGCCCAGAACATCGCCCTGGTCCCGAAGATGACCGGCTGGTCCAAGAGCCGGGTGAACAACCGGGTCGAGGAGATGCTCGACCTGGTCGGCCTGGACCCGCGCGAGTTCCACGGCCGCTACCCCCGCCAGCTCTCCGGCGGCCAGCAGCAGCGCGTCGGGGTGGCCCGCGCGCTCGCCGCCGACCCGCCCGTGCTGCTGATGGACGAGCCGTTCGGCGCCGTCGACCCGATCACCCGGGACCACCTCCAGGACGAGCTGATCCGGCTCCAGCACGAGCTGCACAAGACCATCTGCTTCGTCACCCACGACTTCGACGAGGCCATCAAGCTCGGCGACCGCATCGCGGTGCTCCGCGAGCAGTCGCACATCGCCCAGTTCGACACCCCCGAGGCCATCCTCACCAACCCGACGGACGACTTCGTCTCCGGTTTCGTGGGCGCCGGGGCGGCGCTCAAGCGGCTGAACCTGACCCGTGTACGGGACGTGGGCGTGGTCGACTTCCCCACCGCCGGGCTCGACGACCCCCTGGAGACCATCTTCGACCGGCTGCGCTCCGGCTCCCACAACGAACTGCTGCTGCTGGACCGCAACCGCCGGCCCTACAAGTGGCTGCGCCGCGGCGACCTGTCCCGGGCCAGGGAATCGCTGGCGCGGGCCGGCACCCTGGTGGCCGACACGGTGACCCGGGACGCGACGCTGCGCGACGCCCTGGAGGCGGTGCTCACCGACAACGCGGGCCGGGTCGCGGTCACCGGGCGGCGCGGCGAGTACCTCGGTGTGGTCGACATGGCGACGCTGATGAACAACGTCCACGAGCTGCTGGAGGCGGACCGCCTCGAAGCGATCGAGCATCAGCACCAGCTCCAGGAGCAGCGCGCCCGCCAGACCCAGCTGGCACAGGAGGGCCTGGCCGGCACGGGCGGCACCGAGAGCGGCCCGGGAGCCAAGGCATGAGCCCCCGCGACGGGAACGGCGACGGCGGCCCGCGCCGCCGGCACCCGAGCGACCACGAGGCGCTGGCCTTCAAGGACGAGGTCGAGATGGCGCAGCGGGAGCTGGCCTCCGGTGAGGCGCCGGTGGTGACGGTGCCGTCCGGCCGGCGCCGGATCAGCTGGCAGAAGTGGACCTTCATGCCGGCCTTCCTGGTGGCGGCGCTGCTCGCCACCTGGCTGTGGTTCCGCGGCGCCCGGCTGGACTCCATCGCCCATCAGGCGGTGGACAACGGCAAGGTGTGGCTGGCGCTGCAGCAGCACATCGAACTCACCGCGATCTCCACCTTCTTCGTGCTGATCATCGCGATCCCGCTGGGCATCGCACTGACCCGGGCGAAGCTGCGCCGGGCCACCCCGGTCGCGATGGCGTTCGCCAATCTCGGTCAGGCGGTGCCGGCCCTGGGTCTGCTGGTCCTGCTGGTGATCTGGCTGGGCATCGGCGCCCGCTCGGCGATCGTCGGCATGGTCATCTACGCCGTACTGCCGGTGCTCGCCAACACCATCGCCGGGCTGCGCGGTATCGACCCCACGCTGACCGAGGCCGCCCGCGGCATCGGCATGTCCCCCACGGGGGTGCTGACCCAGGTCGAACTCCCGCTGGCCGTACCGCTGATCCTGGCCGGGGTCCGGACCGCGCTGGTGCTGAACGTCGGCACCGCGACGCTGGCGACCTTCGGCGGTGGCGGCGGCCTCGGTGACCTGATCTCGGCAGGGATCGTCACCCAGCGGATGCCCGTCCTCATCCTCGGCTCGGTGCTGACCGTGGCGCTCGCGCTGCTGGTGGAGTGGCTGGCCTCGCTGGCCGAACTCCTGCTCCGCCCGCGCGGCCTGGAGGTGGCGGCATGAACAGGCGCCCGCACCCGGCCGGACACCGCCCCCGGCGGCGCCGCGCCACCCGGTTCGCCGTCGCCCTGCTCACCGCCGCCGCCCTCGCCGGCTGCGGCCTGGTCAGCGGCAGCGTGATGTCCGACAACGTACGGCCGGGCCCGAAGGCGGGCTATGCGGGACGCCCGCTGTCCGGGGCGCAACTCACCGTGACCTCGAAGGAGTTCACCGAGCAGATCATCCTCGGCCAGATGATGGGCATCGTCTTCGAGGCGGCCGGCGCCAAGGTCATCGACAGGACCAGCATCCAGGGCTCGATCGGCGCCCGGGAGGCCGTCAAGTCCGGCACCGCGGACGCCGCGTACGAGTACACCGGCACCGGCTGGATCACCTATCTCGGCCACACCAAACCGATCGTCGACCCCTACGAGCAGTGGAAGGCCGTCCGCGCCGAGGACGCGAAGAACGGCATCGTCTGGCTGCCGGCCTCGAAGCTCAACAACACCTACGCGCTCGCGCTGAACTCCGAGAACTTCAAGAAGCTGGCGGTGCGCGACCTCTCGGACGTGACGGCGCTGTCCCACCGGAAGCCGAGCGCCGTGACGATGTGCGTGGAGAACGAGTTCGCCACCCGCAACGACGGTCTGCCGGGCATGGCGCGGGCGTACGGCATGAACGTACCGTCCGCCAACGTCCGCAAGATGACCGGCGGTGTCGTCTACACCGAGACGGCGAAGGGCACCTGTGCGCTGGGCGAGGTCTTCACCACCGACGGCCGGATCAAGGCGATGAACCTGCACGTCCTCGCCGACGACAAGCACTTCTTCCCCAACTACAACGTCGCCCCCGAGATCAACGCCAAGGCCCTGAAGAAGTACCCGGCGATCGCCCCGGTGCTGGCCCCGGTCACCAAGGCCCTCAACAACACCGTCGCCCAGGAGCTCAACCGCAAGGTCGACGTGGAGGGCCAGGACCCGCACGAGGTCGCCAAGAACTGGCTGATCCAGGAGGGCTTCATCAAGGAGGCGTGAGGGACGGGCCGTGGGCCGGCCCCGGACCGCGGCCTCAGCAGCTGGGGACCGCGCCCCCGGTCCGCAGCGCCTTCAGCGCGTCCATCGCACCGTCGAGCGTGCTGACCGGGATCAGCCGCATCCCCTTCGGCAGCTCCGCCTGCGCATCCGCGCACTCCTTGCGCGGGACGAGGAAGACCGTGGCACCGTCCCGCCCGGCGGCCTGCGTCTTGAGCGGGACGCCGCCCACCGCGCCGACCTTGCCGCCGGCCGTGATGGTCCCGGTGCCGGCGATGGTGCGCCCGCCGGTCAGGTCATGGCCCGCGCCGTCGCCGTCCAGCTTGTCGACGATGCCCAGGGCGAACATCAGCCCGGCGCTCGGCCCGCCGACGTCCGCGAGGCTCAGCTTGACCTTGATGTCCTTCGTGGACTTGCCGAGCTGCCCGAGCGCCGCGCTGGTGGCCGTGTCCTGCGACTCCCGCATCTGCTCGGCGTTGTGCTCGGCGATCTCCTCGGTGTTCTCGCCCACCGGGTAGACCGCCTCCCGCGGCATCACGGCCTCGTCCGTACGGAACCAGCCCTTGACCAGGTCCGGCAGACGCACCGCGGCGTCCGGGCCGGTCGCCACGATCGAGGTCATCCGCAGCTGCCCGCTGGTCTTACGGGTTCCGGCGCCGGTAATGGTGATCACGGGTTTGCCCTTGTCGTTGCCGAGGACATTCGCCGTCATGCCCGGATAGGCGAGCGAGTACGGCAGCGGGGCGAAGGCCGCGGCGACGAGAAGGGCGAGAACGAGGGCGGAGCAAACCGCCAGGGCGCGGGTGCGTGCAGACACCCCGCCACCCTAATTGACACCCGCTCCACCAGGGCCTCGCAGCGCTGCCGCCTCACGACACGGCCACCGCCCCTTCACACCCCGGCGTCCCGTCCGCACCGCGCGCCTCAGCGGAGCGCCTCGGAGACCTCCCGGGCCGCGTCGACCACCCGCGGCCCGACCCGCTCGGAGACGGTGTCCGCGAGCATCACCACGCCCACGCTGCCCTCGATACCGCTCACCCCGAGCAGCGGGGCCGCCGCGCCGCTGGCACCGGCCTCCAGCTCCCCGTGCGTCAGCGCCAGCCCGGCGTCTTGGGTACGGCCCTGCCGGGCCTTGAGGATGGCCCGCCCGGCGGCTCCCCGGTCCAGCGGATGCCGGAAACCGGCCCGGTAGGCCACGTGGTAGTCGGTCCAGGTCGGCTCCACCACGGCGACCGCCAGCGCCTCCGTGCCGTCGACGAGGGTGAGGTGCGCGGTCGCCCCCACGTCCTCGGCGAGCGACCGCAGCGCGGGCAGCGCGGCCTCCCGGACCAGCGGATGCACCTGCCGGCCCAGGCGCAGGACGCCCAGCCCGACCCGGGCCCGGCCGCCGATGTCGCGGCGCACCAGGGCGTGCTGCTCCAGCGTGGCCAGCAGACGGTAGACCACCGTGCGGTTGACCCCGAGCTTGTGGGACAGCTCGGTGACGGTCAGCCCGTGATCGGTGTCGGCGAGGAGTTTGAGGACACGCAGCCCTCGGTCGAGTGTCTGGGAGGTCTCTGCGGTCACGACGCCCTCCTGGGTGAGTGGCGGCCCTTGGGCGCGACGCGCTGTGGTCCCGGAAGCAGCGCGCGCTAGAGGCCGCCGGCCGCAAGGCACGGCTGCGCTCCGCGGCGGCGCTGCCACGGGGCGTGTGCGTGACCGGGACAGTAGCGAGCCGGTCCGGTGAGCGGAAGAGTCCGTCCAGAATCCGGTCGCTCACGCCCGGAATATCCCAGTACGTCCACCCAGAACGCCCCGTTGTGTTCCCTGTGGTGTTTCAAGGAGAGCTACGGCGTGGTCCGGGGACGGCGGAGACGGACACACCCGGCAGACCGCCGCTGCCGCCCGGCAGGCACGGAAAAGGGCGGCGTACCGTCCGAACGGCACACCGCCCCACGGGCCACCGGCGGACTCACCGCATCCGCGTCGCCCACTCCCGTACCTTCTTGATCCGCTCGGTCAGCTGCCCGGCGGTGGCCTCCGCGCTCGGCGGTCCGCCGCACACCCGCCGCAGCTCGGTGTGGATCACCCCGTGCGGCTTCCCGCTCTGGTGGACATACGCCCCCACCAGCGTGTTCAGCTGCTTGCGCAGCTCCAGCAGCTCCTTGTGCGTGACCACCGGCCGCCGCTCGGCCGGCAGCTCCAGCAGATCCGCCTCCGCGTCCGGCCGCTTCTTGCTGTGCGCGATCTGCCGGGCCTGCCGCTTCTGCAGCAGCATCTGCACCTGGTCCGGCTCCAGCAGCCCGGGGATGCCGAGGTAGTCCTGCTCCTCCTCGCTGCCCGCGTGGGCCTGCATCCCGAACTCGGCGCCGTCGTAGAGCACCCGGTCGAAGACCGCCTCCGACTCCAGCGCCTCGAACGAGAACTGCTCCTGCTCGCCGGTGTCCTCGTCCTGCTCCTTGTTCGCCTCGTCCATCTCCTTCTCGGACTCGGCGTAGGGGTCCTCCTCCCCGTCCTTCTTCGGCTTGTCGAGCACATGATCGCGCTCGACCTCCATCTCGTTCGCGAAGCCGAGCAGCATCGGAACGGTGGGCAGGAAGACGGAGGCGGTCTCGCCGCGCTTACGGGACCGCACGAAGCGCCCCACGGCCTGCGCGAAGAACAGCGGCGTCGAGATGGTGGTGGCGTACACCCCGACCGCCAGCCGCGGCACGTCCACCCCCTCGGACACCATCCGGACCGCGACCATCCAGCGGTCCTGCGACTGCGAGAAGTCATCGATGCGCTGCGAGGCCCCGGAGTCGTCGGACAGCACCAGCGTGGCGCCCTCCCCGGTGATCTCCCGGATCAGCTTGGCGTACGCCCGCGCCTGCTCCTGGTCCGAGGCGATCACCAGCGCCCCGGCATCCGGAATCGACTTACGGACCTCGCTCAGCCGCTGATCGGCGGCGCGCAGCACATTGGGCATCCACTCACCGCGCGGATCCAGCGCCGTACGCCACGCCTGCGACACCGCGTCCTTGGTCATCGGCTCGCCGAGCCGGGCCGCGATCTCATCGCCCGCCTTCGTCCGCCAGCGCATATTGCCGCTGTAGGAGAGGAAGATGACCGGCCGGACGACGCCGTCGCCCAGCGCGTTCCCGTAGCCGTAGGTGTAGTCGGCCGAGGAACGCCGGATGCCGTCGTTCCCCTCCTCGTACGTCACGAACGGAATCGGGTTGGTGTCGGACCGGAAGGGCGTGCCGGTCAGCGCCAGCCGCCGGGTCGCCGGCTCGAATGCCTCCAGGCACGCCTCGCCCCACGACTTCGAGTCACCGGCGTGGTGGATCTCGTCGAGGATCACCAGCGTCTTGCGCTGCTCGATCCGGTTGCGGTGCAGCATCGGCCGGACGCCCACACCGGCATAGGTGACCGCGACGCCGTGGTATTCGCGGCCCAGCGGCCCCGCGCTGTACTCCGGGTCGAGCTTGATGCCCAGCCGGGCCGCCGCCTCCGCCCACTGCTTCTTCAGATGCTCGGTCGGTGCGACAACGGTCACCTGCTGCACGACGTGGTGGTGCAGCAGCCACGAGGCGAGCGTGAGCGCGAAGGTCGTCTTGCCGGCGCCCGGCGTCGCGACGGCGAGGAAGTCTCTCGGCTGCGTCTGGATGTAGCGGTCCATGGCCGCCTGCTGCCAGGCACGCAGCTTGTTCGCGGTACCCCAAGGGGCCCGCCCCGGAAAGGCCGGGGAGAGGTGATGGTTATTGGTGGCGCTGGTGGTGGTAGTCACAGTCTCCGTCGGCTGAACTCGGGGATCGGCAACCGCGCCACCCTATCGCTGCGCTTGGGCTGCTTCCCACGGTGTTGGCTGTCCCGCCGTGGAGGCTTCTCGCCGTTGCGCCTGCGGCGGGCCGGTCCGCTGCGCTTTGCCTCGGCGTACGTCTCCGGCTGACCCGCCGTGGTGGCTTCTCGCCGTTGCGCCTGCGGCGGGCGGGGTCCGCTGCGCGGGGCTGTCGGGGTGCGGTGACGGGCCTCCGGGGCAGGGGTGTGGGACTGCTTCGCTTTACGTCCCACACCCCTGCCC
>NZ_JBHYPE010000051.1:0-47082 GCF_042746015.1 Streptomyces sp. NPDC058773 | reverse complement strand
GGCACCCCCCATCAGGAGGGTGCCGCCCCGGCGTACATCTGGACGTGATCCGGGAGGATCAGCGTTCCGATCCGCGTGGGATCAGAAGTCCATGTCACCGCCCGGCATGCCGCCCGGCGCGCCCGCGGGGGCGGCCTTCTCCGGCTTGTCGGCGATGACGGCCTCGGTGGTGAGGAAGAGCGCCGCGATGGAGGCGGCGTTCTGCAGCGCGGAGCGCGTCACCTTGGCCGGGTCGATGATGCCCTCGGCGATCATGTCGACGTACTCACCGGTCGCGGCGTTCAGACCGTGGCCGACGGCCAGGTTGCGCACCTTCTCCACCACGACGCCACCCTCGAGGCCGCCGTTGACGGAGATCTGCTTGAGCGGGGCCTCCAGGGCGAGCTTCACGGCGTTGGCGCCGGTCGCCTCGTCACCCTCGAGCTCCAGCTTCTCGAAGACCTGGGAGGCCTGGAGCAGGGCGACGCCACCGCCGGCGACGATGCCCTCCTCGACGGCCGCCTTCGCGTTGCGAACGGCGTCCTCGATGCGGTGCTTGCGCTCCTTGAGCTCGACCTCGGTGGCGGCACCGGCCTTGATGACGGCCACGCCGCCGGCCAGCTTCGCCAGACGCTCCTGGAGCTTCTCGCGGTCGTAGTCCGAGTCGCTGTTCTCGATCTCGGCGCGGATCTGGTTGACGCGGCCCTGGACCTGGTCGCTGTCACCGGCACCGTCGACGATGGTGGTCTCGTCCTTGGTGATGACGACCTTGCGGGCGCGGCCGAGCAGTTCGAGACCGGCGTTCTCCAGCTTGAGGCCGACCTCCTCGGAGATGACGGTGCCACCGGTGAGGATGGCGATGTCGCCGAGCATGGCCTTGCGGCGGTCACCGAAGCCCGGGGCCTTGACGGCAACGGACTTGAAGGTGCCACGGATCTTGTTGACGACCAGGGTCGACAGGGCCTCGCCCTCGACGTCCTCGGCGATGATCAGCAGCGGCTTGCCGGACTGCATGACCTTCTCCAGGAGCGGCAGCAGGTCCTTCACGCTGCCGATCTTGGAGTTGACGATGAGGATGTACGGGTCGTCGAGCGCGGCTTCCATGCGCTCCATGTCGGTCGCGAAGTACGCCGAGATGTAGCCCTTGTCGAAGCGCATACCCTCGGTGAGCTCCAGCTCCAGACCGAAGGTCTGGGACTCCTCGACGGTGATGACGCCTTCCTTGCCGACCTTGTCCATGGCCTCGGCGATCAGCTCGCCGATCTGGGTGTCGGCGGCGGAGATGGAGGCGGTCGAAGCGATCTGCTCCTTGGTCTCCACGTCCTTGGCCTGCTCCAGCAGGGCGGCGGAGACGGCCTCGACGGCCTTCTCGATACCGCGCTTCAGAGCCATCGGGTTGGCGCCGGCGGCGACGTTGCGCAGGCCCTCGCGGACCAGGGCCTGGGCCAGGACGGTCGCGGTCGTCGTGCCGTCACCGGCGACGTCGTCCGTCTTCTTCGCGACCTCCTTGACCAGCTCGGCGCCGATCTTCTCGTACGGGTCCTCGAGCTCGATCTCCTTGGCGATGGACACACCATCGTTGGTGATCGTGGGGGCGCCCCACTTCTTCTCGAGGACGACGTTACGGCCCTTGGGGCCGAGGGTGACCTTGACGGCGTCGGCGAGCTGGTTCATCCCGCGCTCGAGACCGCGCCGCGCCTCCTCGTCGAACGCGATGATCTTGGCCATGTGAAGTGGTCCTCCCGGACTAATGGGGTCTCCCCTGCTCGAACGCAGTTGAGAGCGTGGGGAAGGATTTCTCCGGACCGCGCTGGCGCCCGCGACGGACGACCTACAGGCCTTGTGGTTCCTTGCCCCACGCGGCCTGCGGGCCTCACCGACCCGGTCCTTCTTTGTCACTCTCACTGGGAGAGTGCTAACGCAATGATTAGCACTCGTGGGTGGAGAGTGCAAGCCGCCCGAACGGGTGTGGTGGAGGAGCGACGGCCGTGTGCCGTGCGGGTACCGGGCGGTACCGGGCGCGCACCAGGCGGACGCGCATCCCCTCCGGAGATGCCTTCCCCAACTGGGGACATGACGCACATTCCCAACCCAGGGAGCCCCGTCCGCCCCATGGACAGCCGAAGGCCCGTACCCCCTCCTTCCGTTCTAGTGGTCGTCGAAACACCCCAGCTCAAGGGGTGCGATGGACTTCCGCTATGCGTAGGCCGGCTGCCAGACGCCGAGGATCGCGGCCGTCTCGCAGCGCAGCCAGCCCTTTCCGGCGTAGCCGAGGTGGTGGCCGTGGAGGTAGGCCGCGGCGTGCGGGGAGTCGGGGTGGGCCAGGGAGACGGCGATCAGGTCGGGGCCGTGGTCTCGCCGGAACGGGGGCGCGCGTTCGATGAACGGGCTGACCCTAACGGCGACGTCCTGGGGGCGCAGCCGGGCGTCCAGAGCTCTGGGTGGCGCACGGCGGCGAGCATCGCGCGGAACGCGTCGACGACGGGCTGGTCCTCGGCGGATCGGGCACTGGGGGCGTTGCCCCAGCGGCGGAACATACGACGGATCATTCGTCCAGCAACAGCGGCTGGAGGAGCTGACCTGCGGCACCAGGTGAGAACAGCCGGATTCTGCCAGCCTCACTGGCTGACGGACGATCATGCCTGCGCGAAGCGCTCCGGTCGTCGTCGGCAGCTTCGCGCCGTTCAGCCTGCTGATCTGCGGGTTTTCAGCCGAAGTTGCCTGCCTACGGAACCCGCTCACGAGCCTCGATGTCCCTTTCACGCAACCGTTATCCGATCACCAGGGGGAGTGCAGGTCTATGTCCAGCGGCAGCATCTCGGTCACACCCGAGGAACTGCGGAGGGCGGCAGCCGCCGCCGACGCCATAAGCGACGATCTCCAGGGCCCCGTCACCACCGCCAAACGCGACATCGAGGCAGCCGGCACCGCGATGAAGACCTGGCACATCGGCCCCGACATGGAACGCGTCGCCCACGACTGGGGCATGGCACTCGATGAGCTGCGCCAACGGATCGGCGGTGGCAACCCCGACAGCGCAGCATCCCGCCTGCGGCGCACCGCGGACGGTCACCACTTCAACGAAGACGCCACCGCTCAGTCCTTCAAGGTCCGGTGACCCGTGCCCCAACACTTCAAGGAACTGCTCAAGCAGGACTTCTCCGACCTCGAAGCCGCCATCAAATCCTGGCAGAAGCAGGCCAGAGCCCTGGAGGAAGCACAGGTTCAGCACCGTCACAAGGTCACCGGCCCCTTACACGCCAGTGGGTGGCAGGGCGTGGACTCCCGCTACGCGTTCATGAAGATGGAGGCGAACGAGACCCAGCTGGGCACCGCGCAGTCCGACGTCACCTCCATCGCCACCATTCTGGACACCGTTCACGTGGAGATGAAGCAGGCCCAGGACATCCTGCGGCAGAGTGTGCGCACAGCCGAGGCCGACGGATTCAGCGTCGATGACCACGGCAACCTGACGGACGGCAGGCCAGCGTGCCCCACCGGCAACGCAGACGAGGAGGCACAGGAAGAACATGCTGTGCGCGTCGCCGTGATGACCGGCTACAAGAACGACATCCAGGCTGCCTTGGACCAGGCCAGCACCGCCGACTGGAAGGGGATGCAACTCCTCCAGAAGATCGACGCCTTCACCCTCGACAAGGACTACGGCGCCCAGGCGGCGAAAGACGGCGCCCGTGAGGGTTGCAGGCTTCGCCCACCTCGACGAGGACTCCATACCTTCCAAGAAGAGCCCCAAGGAGAACGCCAAATGGTGGGCGGGCTTGTCAGAGCAGGAGCGGCAGGAGTACATCGACGCCTACCCCGACAAGATCGGCTGGCTCGACGGCATCCCCAGTGCCGACCGTGACGAAGCCAACCGCAAGTCAGTGGACCTCTCGATGGCGCACTACATCAGCAAGAAGGAGGGAGGCGAGTTAGGCATCCACGACCAACGGCAGTACGAGGGCTTACAGAAACTGCAAACCGCACTCGACAAGGCCGACGGCAGCGCCGACAGCAGCAAGCAGCTCTACGTGCTGGGGATCGACACGAAAGGCGACGGGCGGGCCCTCGTCTCACAGGGAAACCCCGACACCGCCCGCAACGTGGCCGTGCAGGTCCCGGGAACCGACAACGACCTCGTGAACCTCACGAGCAAATCGACCGGGTGGGCCGTCTGCAAGAAGCAGCCCAGGCCAAAGGCAGCGGGAGCACAGCAGTGGTCTCCTGGCTCGGATACGACGCCCCGGAAGTCGACGGCAGCATGGCCACCACCGGCCGCGCCGAACCCGCGGGCGACGACCTGAGGAACTTCACACACGGCCTGCGCGAGTCGCATCAGGGCGAGCGCGCCCATATGACCGTGCTCGGCCACAGCTACGGATCCACCGTGGTGGGCGTCGGCGCTTCCCATGGCGGGGGCCTCGACGCCGACGACGTTGTGGTGGTGGGCAGCCCGGGAATGGCAGTCGACCACGCCAAGGACCTGAACATGAACCCCGACCACGTCTGGGCCGGATGGGCGCCGGACGACATAGTGTCCACCGCCGCCTCGGACCAGACCCTGGGCGAGAACCCCGCAGACAAGGAATTCGGAGGCAAGATTTTCGACGTGGACACCTCAGGGCACGGCGGCTACTGGGATGACGGCAGTGAAAGCCTCGCCAACCAGGGACGCATCATCGCAGGGAAACGCCCAGGCAAAGGGGACTACCACCAGCAGCCCGCACCCACTCCACCCGAGACGGGGCCCAAGTGGTGACCGGCCGCATCCGGCGCCCTGGCCGCATCACCGCGCTCACCATCGTCACCCTGCTCGCATCTGGAGGATGCATGACCGACTCCGGGAAGAACGATCCGCTGCCCGTCAAGAGCAAGGACGGTGCCGAACACTCAGCTCGCGCACTGATCGACCAACTGGCCAGCCAGTACGACCTACAGGTCGATGACAAGACGGTGCGCAAAGAGTTCCGCGACTGCTTCGGCAAGAACCACGAGCACGCCAGCGACGGTCGCTTCGACCTGACCTACTCCGTACGGTCGCACCTTCCAGGAGACCAGCATGGCAAGGCTGTTCGCACCATGCGCAAGAAGCTCGAAGCCGAGGGCTACAAGATCAGCGGCTACCGCCAGGACCCGTCGGACGCTCTCATGGACGCAAAGGGCGGCAAAGACAACCTCTTCGTGTCCGTAGAAAGCTACGTACCCGCCACTGACCTCGTCTTCTCGGTGAACACTCCCTGCTTCCTGCCCCCCGGCGTGAAGCAGGAGCAGGTATCTGCCCCCGCCCCCAACGCCACCCCGGTAGCTCCCGTGCTCGTGGGCGAGCCCACAGAGCCGGCGAACCGCTTCCCCGACAACCCCTTCGGCTGATAGCGCCCGGCACCCCAGCACCCAACGGGTGGCGAAACCAAGGATCCGACGAGCGCCGGGTGGTGCCAGGCTCTCTGGAGACGGTAGAGCAGGCGATAACCACTTCTTACAGTGGTGCACAAGCAGCGGAAACATAAGAAGGCCCGGTCTCACCGCATGATCTTCCGTTCCAGTGGTCGTCGCAACACCCCAGCTCAAGGGGTGCGATGGACTTCAAGATTCGGGAGATCCGGACGGCTCATGGGCCGACCGCGAGCACTCCTGGCCCGCCACGAGCCGCCCAAGGGGGCCCGCGGAGCCCGACGCATCCTCAAACGCCACCTGATCGACGTCATCCACCGCGCCATGACCCGGGATCGAGCTACCTGGCAGCACCACATCACCCAACACCAGCGCCGCTTGACATGGAAGCGTCAACGGCCTGCCCGCGACAGTACTTCCCCAAGGGAACCGACCTCACGGTCCACACCCGCGAGCACCTGGCCGCCGTCGCCGCCGAACTCAACGGCCGCCCACGCAAAACGCTCGGCTGGGAAACCCCAGCCGAGCGCCTGCATAGACTGCTCGCGGCCTGATCAACATGACCACGTGTTGCAACGACCCCTAGAAACCCCTCTCAGGGGTACGGGCCTTCCTCACGCAGCAGTTGGTCGGCGCCTCAGCCGGCCACCCGGACCATGTCCGCCTGCGGCCCCTTCTGGCCCTGCGAGATCTCGAACTCGACCCGCTGACCCTCCTCAAGGGTGCGGTAGCCGTCCATCTGGATCGCGCTGTAGTGGACGAATACATCCGCACCACCGTCGACCGCGATGAAGCCGTACCCCTTCTCCGCGTTGAACCACTTGACGGTGCCCTGAGCCATGCCTAACTCCCCTATTACTGGCCCTTGCGCAGGACCGCACTCCGCGGACCCGGGTCAGACCTCACCCCGCGAATGGCCCGTGGGGTGTGCGCCGGAACGCGTCGACCGCCGCTGAATGTATCTGCACAGATGCCCAGAGCAACAGGTCAATCGGACGAGAATTCTGGGGCCGGGGAATCGGCAATATGCGGTGAAATCCCAGTTCTCCAGGGCAAGTCGGGCCGGGCATAGCTCACCTAGGCGACAAATTCCGCCCACACTTTGGCCACAACTGATCGCGAACACATATGCGTTCGGCACGCGCATGGTGATATCCGGAGGGGGATCACCCCAATGGTATCTCCTTTCACAACATGGAATTGCCCCGTCCGCTTTCTGGCGGACGGGGCAATTCCGGTCATGCAGGTGAAGAGTTGGCGCAAATCAGCAGCCGCCGGCCACCGCCGGGATGATCGAGATACCCGCACCGTCCGGCGTGGGCGTCTCCAGTCCCTGCTCGAAGCGCACGTCGTCGTCGTTGACGTAGACGTTCACGAAGCGGCGCAGCTTGCCGGCGTCGTCCAGCACACGGGCCGCGATGCCCTGGTGGTTCTGCTCCAGGTCGGCGATCACCTCGGAGAGGGTCGCGCCCTCGGCGGGGACCTCGGCCTGGCCACCGGTGTACGTGCGGAGGATGGTGGGGATGCGGACCTTGACGCTCATGGTTCTGCCTTCCAGGGGTACGGAGTACGAGTTCGAGGGCTGGGGCGCGGCCTCGTCCGCCGGACGGGCCGGCGGGCCTCAGCCGGCCAGACCGGCCGCGCGGAACGCGTCCAGGTTCGGACGGATCGTGGCCGTGGGCCCGGAGGTCGGGGCGACCGCGTCGAGTGTCTTGAGTCCGTCACCCGTGTTGAGGACGACGGTGGTCAGGGTCGGGTCGAGCACGCCGTCCTCGATCAGCTTCTTGGTGACGCCGACGGTGACCCCGCCCGCGGTCTCCGCGAAGATCCCTTCCGTCCTGGCCAGCAGCTTGATCGCGTCCACGACCTGCGCGTCGTTGACGTCCTCCACCGCACCGCCCGTACGGCGCGCGATGTCGAGCACATACGGACCGTCGGCCGGGTTGCCGATCGCCAGCGACTTGGCGATGGTGTTCGGCTTCTGGGGACGGACCACGTCGTGCCCGGCCTTGAAGGCCGCCGACACCGGCGAGCAGCCCTCCGCCTGGGCGCCGAAGATCTTGTACGGCTTGTCCTCAACCAGGCCGAGGGCGATCAGCTCCTTGAGCCCCTTGTCGATCTTCGTGAGCTGCGAGCCGGACGCGATCGGGATGACGATCTGGTCCGGGAGCCGCCAGCCCAGCTGCTCGCAGATCTCGTAGGCGAGCGTCTTGGAGCCCTCGCCGTAGTAGGGGCGCAGATTGACGTTGACGAAGCCCCAGCCCTCGCCCAGCGGGTCGCCGATGAGCTCCGAGCAGAAGCGGTTGACGTCGTCGTAGTTGCCCTCGATGCCGACCAGGTCACCGCCGTAGACCGCGGCCATGACGACCTTGCCGGCCTCCAGGTCGTGCGGGATGAAGACGCAGGACTTGAAGCCGGCCCGGCGCGCCGCGGCGCCGACCGCACCGGCGAGGTTGCCGGTGGAGGAGCAGGAGAGGGTGGTGAAGCCGAAGGCGCGGGCGGCCTCGACGGCGATCGCCACGACGCGGTCCTTGAAGGAGTGTGTCGGGTTGCCGGAGTCGTCCTTGACGTACAGACCGCCGGTGACGCCCAGCTCGGCGGCGAGCCGGTCGGCCTTGACCAGGTTGGTGAAGCCGGGGTTCAGGTTCGGCTTCTCGGCCACATCGGTGGGGACGGGCAGCAGCGGGGCGTAGCGCCAGATGCTGTTCGGACCGGCCTCGATCTGCTTCCGCAGGCCCTCGGGGTCGCCGCTCGGCAGGTCGTACGCGACTTCGAGCGGCCCGAAACATTCCTGGCACGCGAAGATCGGGCCGAGCGGAAAACGCTGTCCGCACTCGCGGCAGGACAGGGCGGCGGCGGGACCCAGAGCGACGGTGGGGGTGTTTTCGGTGACTTGCACAGCCATGGAGGCGAGGCCCTTTCTCCTCATCTTCCTCGCGGCGAATCTCGCCACGAGACGGATTTGGCACCTTCCCTAGCCGGGAGCCTCACGCGCGCGGGACGTCTGTGTCCTGGCGGCAAGACCGGCTGGAGGGTTGCCGGGGCTTCAACGGGCCGTATCCCTCTGCCCCTCTGGATGAGCGGTATGGCACTGGGCGAACCCAGGCGTTTGTGGTGCGGTGACCCCGACATGCGGCGGTCATCCGCGTTGTTCAAGACTGTAACCGAAGGCACTGACAGTTGAGATAGTCGTCCGAACCGCGAGATGGATCACACAGGCCGCCGATCGGGCGGCGACCGAGGAGTCGTAGACGTGCTGGAAGAGGTCGAGAGCTGGCTGACCAGCCATTCCTGGTCGGCCGCGGACCGTCCGCTGGGTCAGCTGCTGGAGGCGAAGCGCCAGACGGGCCGTACGGTCAGCGTCGTGCTGCCCGCACTCGACGAGGAGGCGACCGTTGGGGCGATCGTGGCGGCGATCCGGGCCGGGCTGATGACCGAGGCGGTCCCGCTCGTCGACGAGCTGGTGGTGCTGGACTCCGGCTCCACCGACCGCACCGCCGAGGTCGCGGCGGCGGCCGGCGCGCGGGTGGTGCACCGCGACAGCATCCTGCCGCGGCTGCCCGCCCTCCCCGGCAAGGGCGAGGTGCTGTGGCGCTCCCTCCTGGCCACCACCGGCGACATCATCTGCTTCATCGACGCCGACCTGCGCGAATTCTCCGCCACCTTCGTCTCCGGGATCGTCGGCCCGCTGCTGACGGACCCGGACCTCCAGTTCGTGAAGGCGATGTACGACCGCCCTCTGGAGACCACCGGCGAAGCGGCCGGGGCCGGCCAGGGCGGCCGGGTCACGGAGCTGGTCGCCCGCCCGCTGCTCAACCTGCACTGGCCGCAGCTGGCCGGCTTCGTCCAGCCCCTGGGCGGCGAGTACGCGGCCCGCCGCTCCCTCCTGGAGCGCCTCCCGTTCCCCGTCGGCTACGGCGTGGAGCTCGGCCTGCTCGTCGACGCCCTGCACACCGTCGGCCTCGACGCCCTCGCCCAGGTGGACGTCGGCGTCCGCAAACACCGCCACCAGGACGGACAGGCCCTCGGCCGCATGGCCGCCGCCATCTACCGCACCGCCCAACTCCGCCTGACCCGCGGCCACTTGATCCGCCCCCGCCTCACCCAGTTCGACCGCGGCGAATCCGGCTTCGTGCCCCGCACCACGGACGTGGACACCGAGGAACGCCCCCCGATGACCGAAATCCCGGAGTACGCGGCACGACGGGCGGCGTGAGCCGCGTGCCGTACGTGAGCCGTCAGGCGTACGTGAGCCCTCAGGCGTCGAAGTCGTACTCCAGCACGTAGGCGGACGAGTCGAGGATCATCTCGTTGACCTCGACCGTGCGGCCATCCGCCGTCATGGCCATGCGGCTGATGAGGGTGACGGGCGTACCCGCCGGGAGGCGCAGCCGCTCGGCCTCCTCCGGCGCCGGCATACGGGAGCGCACCTCTTCCCGGAAACGGGCAGGAGCCGCGCCCAGCTCGGCGAGCCGGGCGTACGTGCCGCCCGCCCCGGTGTCCGGCTGCGTGATCGCCGATCCCGCGACAAGAGCAGCCGGGAGGCAGGAGGTGGACAGCAGCACCGGCTTGCCGTCGAGCACGAAGCGGCGGCGCCGCACGATCACGGCGTCTCCGGGTGCAATGTCCAGTCGTGCCGCGACGGCTTCCGCCGCCGGCTCCTCGTCCACGGTGACCTCGTCCACCACCAGGTCACGGTCCGGAACATCGGCCGACCAGACCGACCTCCCTTCGCCCCACTGTTCCCGCGCCAGTCGCGGCACACCCCGGCGCCGGATCGGCTGGAAGTCCCGCACGAAGACTCCGGCGCCCTTGCGGGCCTCGGCAAGCCCCTCCGACGTGAGCACACCGAGCGCCTGTCGTGCCGTCATCCGCGCCACGCCGTGCCGGTCCATCAGCTCGTTCTCGCCCGGCAGCCGGTCGCCGGGCCGGAACTCCCCCGCCGCGATCGCCTGCTTGAGCGCGTCGGCAATCCGGCGGTACTTGGGCGACGAGCTCTCCTGTGCGGCCATGGCGATGCATCCCTCCTGACGATCTCTGGACATCCTAGAGATCTGTTCGAGTGCCACGGCATCGCCATCCAACCGAATCCTCCAACATCTCTGGAGAGCTAACCGCAGCCGCGGCGACCGTCTCGGCTGCGGGCACCCAGAGCCCACGGAGCCCGATCCGCTGTGGCCCTTCAATGCCTTCCAGCCGGGCGGCGGCTGAGGACACTCCCCGGCCCGCCCCCCTTGACCACTTCCGTACGTTTGCGCGGATCTGTGGCGGGTTACTTTCGCGACATGATGTCCGAGGGCAGTGCGGTGCGTGAAGGTGCTGAGGTTCTTGTTGCGTCCAATCGTGGGCCGGTGTCGTACGGCCTGGAGGAGGACGGGACGCTGACCGCCAAGCGGGGCGGTGGCGGGCTGGTGTCGGGGCTTTCCGCCGTTGGGCCCGAGACCGATGCGGTGTGGGTGTGTGCCGCGCTGGGTGACGGGGACCGGGAGGCCGTGCGGCGGACGGGTGGTGTGCTGGATACCGGTGACACCGGTGGACAGCGTGTCCGGATGCTGGATATCCCTGCCGGGGTGTACGCCGACGCCTACAACGGCGTCGCGAACTCCGTGCTGTGGTTCGTCCACCACATGCTCTACCAGACACCGCTGGAGCCGGTCTTCGACGCGGAGTTCCGGGCGCAGTGGGCGTCCTACGAGGCGTACAACGCGGCCTTCGCCGACGCGCTGGCCGAGGGGGCGGCGCCCGGGGCGGCCGTCCTCGTGCAGGACTACCACCTGGCGCTGGTGCCGGGCATGCTCCGCGAGCGCCGCCCCGACCTGCGGATCGCGCACTTCTCGCACACCCCGTGGGCGCCCGCCGAGTACTTCGCGATGCTGCCCGACGACATCCAGCGGCAGCTGGCGCTGGGCATCCTCGGTGCGGACCGGGCGAACTTCCTCACCCGCCGGTGGGCCGACAACTTCCTGGCCTGTGCCGAGACCGGGCTCGGCGGGCAGTGCGAGCGCGTCCGGCCGGAGGACGGGGCGCCCGGCATCGTCGCGCTCGTCCCGGAGCGCACGGCGCGCACGACCTGGATCGGCGTGCACGGTCTCGGCGCCGACGCCGGTTTCCTGCGCGAGCGTGCGCACCGCCCGGACGTCGAGGAGCGGATGACGGCGCTGCGGGCGCAGATCGGCGGGCCGGAGCGCCGGACCATCGTGCGGGTGGACCGCACCGAACTCTCCAAGAACATCGTGCGCGGGCTGCTCGCCTACCGGCGGCTGCTCGCGGACCACCCCGAGTGGCACGAGCGGGTCGTGCACCTCGCCTTCGCCTATCCCTCACGCCAGGACCTCGCCGTCTACCGCGACTACACCGCGGAGGTCCAGAGGGTGGCCGAGGCCGTCAACGCCGAATACGGGACGGCGGGTTGGCAGCCCGTCGTGCTGCACGTCAAGGACGATTTCGCCCGCTCGCTGGCCGCCTACCGGCTCGCGGACGTGGCCCTCGTCAACCCGATCAGGGACGGGATGAACCTGGTCGCCAAGGAGATCCCGGTGGTGTCGGACGCCGGCTGCGCGCTGGTGCTGTCGCGGGAGGCGGGCGCGCACGAGGAGCTCGGCGCGCATGCGCTCACCGTCAATCCGTACGACGTCGTCGGAACCGCCGAGGCGCTGCACCAGGCGCTGTCGATGGACGACGGCGAACGCGCGGCCCGCACCGAGCGACTGGCCACGGCGGCCACCGCGCTGCCGCCCGCCCGCTGGTTCCTGGACCAGCTGCGGGAGCTGCGGGGGGAGGATGCGGGGCGAGGAGGCTTCGCCGCAGGCTTGAGCCGTGACCCGTGATCCATGACCCGTGACCCATGGCTCGTGACGGGCGGGGTGAGGGCTTCGGGCCGCCCGCCTGGCCCCTGTCCCGGAAGCCGTCCGCGCCTACGCGGTGGGCGTCCCGCTTCCGCCCAGTCGGTCCGCGAGGGCGGCGAGCAGGCCGACGACTCCGGACGGGCCGTCGACCACCAGGTCGGCGCGGTCGGCGAGTTCGGTGACCTCGTTGCTGCCGCTGCACACCAGGACTCCGCTCAGGCCGTCGGAGCGGAGCTCTTCGACGGCGGCGAAGGCGGCCAGGTCGCCGAGGTCGTCACCGGCGTAGAGGACGGTGGCGGCGCCGGTCTCGCGGACCCATTCGGCGAGGGCGACGCCCTTGTCCATGCCGGGCGGGCGGAGTTCCAGGACCAGGCGCCCCGGTTCGACGATCAGGCCGTGGCGTTCGGCGAGCGCGGTGAGCGGGCCGCGGAGCCGGTCGAAGGCGCCCTGCGGGTCGGTGGCGCGGCGGGTGTGCACGGCGATGGCGCGGCCGCCCTTGCGCTCGACGGCGGTCTCGGTCCAGGTGCCGTGCCAGACCCCGGAGGCGTCCAGGACGGCGGGGAGTTCGCTCTGCACGGCGGCGACTCCGGGGTGCGGGGCGGGCGCGTGGACGGTGCCGGTGGCCGCCTCCCAGCGCTCGGCGCCGTAGTGGCCGAGGACGGTGAGGTGCTCCAGACCGGGCACGTCCGCGAAGCCGCCGAGGCGGACCGCGACGGTGGCCGGGCGGCCGGTGATCACCACGGCGGCGCGCAGCCGGGGCACCAGGCGGCCGAGCGCGGCGACGGCGCCGGCATGGGCGCGGGCCTGCTCCGGGTCGGGGACGATCTCGGCGAGGGTGCCGTCGAAGTCGAGGGCGATGACGGCCTGTTCGGGGCATGCCAGCAGCGCGGCGAGACCGGCGCGGCCGGCCGGGGTGTGCGGGGTCGGCACGGGTCCGGGTGTCGGCTGGAACTGCGGCGCGGCGTTCGGGGGGCTGCCCATGGCGCCGACCCTACCGGCGGGGCGCGGCCCCCGGGGGTACCTCCGGCGGCACCGGGTGGCACACGGGCGCCTACGGGAAGCGCGGCAGGGGCGGCCGGTCAGCGGCAGGCGGGGCGCCGGGGTGAGCGACGGCCAGGGGTCAGCGGCGGGCCCGCCGCGCCTCCCGTATACGCCGCAGGCGGTTGACGGTGACGGGGTCGTGGGCGACTGCGCGGGGGTCGTCCAGGAGGGCGTTGAGGAGTTGGTAGTAGCGGGTCGGGGAGATGCCGAGCTGTTCGCGGATGGCGCGCTCCTTGGGGCCGGGGCCGGGCCAGGAGCGGCGTTCGACGGCGAGGACCGCCTCGTCGCGGGCGGACAGCCCAGGGGCGCGCCCGGCGGCCCCGGGCCTGCCGCCCGGAGCGCCCGCACCCGCCGTGCCGCCCGTCATCACGCTTCCACGATAAACGCACGGTCGGACATCGCCCGGACCGTCGCCCCGGCCGCACCCCGCCGGGGCGGCCGCCCGTGGACCCGCCCGCCCCGCGTCATTCGGCGGCGCTGTCCGTCGTGTCGGCGATGTTCTGGATGTCGGTGAGGACACCGTCCGGGTTGCCGCGCGGGCCGACCGCGGCGCCCATCTTCGCCTTGACGGTCTTGGAGATCAGCGGCCAGGAGGTCTTGTTCGCCGGGTAGAACTCGGCGTTGGCGAGCTGCTTGAGGAAGCCGTGGAACTTGGCGAACTTGTCGTCGGCCAGCATCGCCTGGGAGGCGGCGGTGGTGACCGGCAGCAGACCGTATTCGCCGGAGAACTTCTCGACGTTCTTCTTGCTGTAGACGAAGTCGAGGAACTTGCCGGCCTGGGTCCGGTGGCCGCCCTGCTTGAAGGCCATCATCCAGTCGGCGACACCCATGGTGGCCTTGGCCTTGCCGTGGGCGCCGGGCAGTTCGACGGTGCCGTAGTCGATGCCCTTGGCCGCGGCCTGCTTCATCAGGGTGGGGTGGCCGTTGAGCATGCCGACGTCACCGTCGGCGAAGCCCGCGAAGGCGTCCTCGCGGTTGAGTTCGGCGGGGTCGGTGCCGGTCAGGCCCTTGCCGACGAGGTTCTCCCGGAGCCACTTGAAGGTCTTGACGTTCTCCGGCGAGTCGATCGTGTACTTGCCGATGCCGTCGGTGTAGCCGCCGCCGCCGCTGAGCATCCACTGCATCGTCTCGGCCTGGGTCTCCTCCGGGCCGAACGGCAGCGCGAACGGCATCTTGACGCCCCGCGCCTTCAGCAGCTGGGCGTCGTGGGCGATGTCGTCCCAGCTCGCCGGCGGGCTGCTGATGCCGGCCTCGGCGAACAGCTTCTTGTTGTAGAAGAGCCGCCGGGTGCTGGCGCCGAACGGCATGCCGTACTGGACCCGCTTGTACTCGCCGGCCTCCGCGAGGGAGGGGGTGAAGTCGGCCTGGGTGGGGATGGAGAGCAGCTGGTCGGCGCTGTAGAGCTGGCCCTTGGCCGCGTAGTCGGCGTAGGCGCCTATCTGGGCGAGGTCGGGGGCGTGGCCCCCCTTGACCATTTCCTCGACCTTCTTGTCGACGTCCGTCCAGCTGTACACCTCGACATCGACCTTGATGCCGGGGTTCTTCTTCTCGAAGGCGCGGGCGAGGTCGTCCCAGTAGTGCTGGGAGCCGTTGGCCTCGCTGTCCCCGTAGTCCGCCGCGACCAGTTTGAGAGTGACGTCGTCGTCGCTACCGCTGCCGCTGCCGCAGCCGGTAAGAGTCAGTGTCATGGTGGTGGCGATTGCCGCCGCCAGGCTCAAGTACCGCCGCTGCACTGCTGTCCCGCCCTTTGCTGAAGTCCGTGCTTGTCGGGGATTCCCCCGGCCGCCTCAGGGGTCGCCCTCGAACGGCATGAACAGCGAGTCTCCCCCGCGCTCTTTATAAGGTCTACACCACCCTCCGTTTCGCTCCGGCACCGGCCTGACGACGGCACATCCACCCCGATCACTCCCGCGAGTGGACTAGACCTTTCCCGCCGGATCGCGCGAAACTGTTCCCGTGAGACATGTCATCGCCCTGGATGTGGGCGGCACCGGAATGAAGGCCGCCCTCATGCGGGCGGACACCGCGTCGCCCGGGAGCACGCCCCCCGAGCTGCTGTACGAGGCACGGCGCCCGACCGGCCGCGAGGACGGCCCCGCGGCGGTGGTCGAGGCCGTCCTCGGCTTCGCCGCCGAGCTGCGCGACCTCGGCGCGGCCCGCTACGGCACCCCCGCCGCGGCGGCCGGCGTCGCGGTCCCCGGCATCGTCGACGAGCACTCCGGCACCGCCGTCTACGCCGCGAACCTCGGCTGGCGGGACGTCCCGATGCGGGCGCTGCTGTCCGAGCGGCTGGGCGGGGTGCCGGTCGCCCTCGGCCACGACGTCCGGGCCGGCGGCCTGGCCGAGGGCCGGATCGGCGCGGGCCGGGACGCCGAGCGGTTCCTGTTCGTCCCCCTGGGCACCGGGATCGCGGGCGCCATCGGCATCGGCGGCCGGATCGAGGCCGGTGCGCACGGCAGCGCGGGCGAGATCGGCCACATCGTCGTACGGCCCGGCGGGCGCGCATGCGGCTGCGGGCAGCGCGGCTGTCTGGAGACGCTGGCCTCGGCCGCCGCGGTCGGCCGGGACTGGGCGGCGGCCTGCGGCGATCCGCGGGCCAACGCGGCGGACGCGGCCAAGGCCGTGGCGTCCGGCGACGCGCGGGCGCACGCCGTGTGGCAGCGCGCCGTGGACGCCCTCGCCGACGGTCTGGTCACCGGCCTCACGCTGCTCGACCCGCAGACGCTGATCATCGGCGGCGGGCTCGCCGAGGCGGGCGACACGCTCTTCACACCTCTGCGGGAAGCGGTCGGCCGGCGCGTTACGTTCCAGCGGCTCCCCTCGATCGTTCCGGCGGCTCTGGGGGACGCCGCCGGGTGCCTGGGCGCAGGACTGCTCGCCCGGGATCTTCTCTCCACGGAGGTATCCGCCTGATGGCACAGCAACAGCGCGCGCCGCGGCCCCCGGACTCCGGGCGCACCGTCCTGACCGGTGCCCGGATCGCCCGGCCGTCCGGCGTGGTCGAGCGCGGCCGGATCACCGTCGAGGGCGGGTTCATCGGCGACGTCCACAGCCGGGACCTCGATCTGGCCGAGGGGGCGTCCGGCACCGTCATGGACCTCTCGGGCCATCTGATCGTCCCCGGCTTCGTCGATATGCATGTCCATGGCGGCGGCGGTGGCTCGTTCTCGTCGGCCGACCCCGAGGAGTGTCTGCGGGTCATCGAGACCCATAGGAGGCACGGCACCACCTCGATGGTCGCCTCCACCGTCACCGGCGAGCTGACCGACCTGGCCCGGCAGGCCGCGGTGCTCGCCGAACTGGTGCAGCAGGGCGAGCTGGCCGGTATCCACTTCGAGGGCCCGTTCATCTCCCCGCACCGCTGCGGCGCCCACCAGCCCGAGCTGCTGCGCGACCCGGACCCGGCCGACGTCCGCAAGCTCCTCGACGCCGCGCACGGCACCGCGGTGATGATGACCGTCGCCCCCGAACTGCCCGGTGGCCTGGCGTCCGTACGGCTGCTCGCCGACGCGGGGGTGGTCGCCGCCCTCGGCCACACCGACTCGTCCTACGACGCCACCCGCGAGGCCGTCGACGCGGGCGCCACCGTCGCCACCCACCTCTTCAACGCGATGCCCCCGCTGGGCCACCGTGCGCCCGGCCCGGTCGCCGCGCTCCTGGAGGACGAGCGGATCACCGTCGAGCTCATCAATGACGGCACCCATCTGCACCCCGCGGTCCTCCAACTGGCGGTCCGCGAGGCCGGCGCCGACCGGGTCGCGTTCATCACCGACGCGATGGGCGCGGCCGGCATGAACGACGGCAGGTATCCGCTCGGCCCGATGCAGGTCGAGGTCAAGGACGGCGTCGCGCGCATCAGCGAGGGCCCCACGGCCGGTTCGATCGCCGGCTCCACCCTCACCCTGGACCGCGCCTTCCAACGCGCCGTCACGGTCGACGGCCTGACGGTCGACCAGGCCGTACAGTCACTTTCGGCCACTCCGGCCCGTCTCCTGGGCATCGACGACCGGACCGGCGCCCTGCAGACCGGCAAGGACGCCGACCTGGTGGTACTGGACGCGGCGTACGAGGTGGTGGGCGTGATGCGCCGGGGCGCGTGGCTGGTGCGCCCGCCGGGCGTCTGACCACCGGGCGTCCCAGGCGCGGGCCGCCGAGGCGCCGCCCGCGCACCGGCCGGGTATCCGGCCGCCCCTCCCACCAGCCGTGGACCGGCCACCGCGGCCGGTCCGGGTCTGGGCCAACCACCACCGGCGATGGCATGATCGCTCGCGCACTTGTCCGCATGCCACCGCCGTACGCGGTTGCCCGACGCCCGGCCGCCCGGCCATGACTGCCCGGAGGGGCGACCATGATCCTTACGGTCACGCTGAACGCCGCCCTGGACATCACCTATCGCGTCCCCCGGCTCCACCCGCACACCACGAACCGGGTCACCGATGTGTCCGAACGCCCCGGCGGCAAGGGCCTGAACGTCGCCCGGGTCCTGGCCGCGCTCGGCCACCGCACGGTCGCCACCGGTTTCGCGGGCGGCGGCACCGGCGAGGCGCTGCGCGCCCAGCTCGCCGACACCGATGTCACCGACGCACTGGTCCCGGTCGGCGGCGCCACCCGCCGCACGGTCGCCGTCGTCGACGCGGCCACCGGGGACACCACGCAGCTCAACGAGCCGGGCCCGACGGTCTCCCCCGCCGAGTGGGACACCTTCCTCGGCACCTACCGCGAACTGCTCGACGGGGCACGGGCGGTGGCCCTGTGCGGCAGCCTCCCGCCGGGCGTCCCGGTCGACGTCTACGCCCGCCTCACCCGCGCCGCGCGCAGCGCCGGGGTCCCGGTCCTGCTCGACACCAGCGGCGAACCGCTGCGCCGCGGCCTGGCCGCCCGCCCCGACCTCGCCAAGCCCAACGCCGACGAGCTGGCCGCGCTCACCGGCAGCACCGAGCCGCTGCGCGCCGCCCGCGACGCCCGCCGCCGCGGCGCCCATGCGGTGGCCGCCTCACTGGGCCCGGACGGCATGCTCGCGGTGACCGCCGACGGCACCTGGCAGGCCGCCCCGCCCCGCCGGATCGCCGGCAACCCGACCGGCGCCGGCGACTCGGCCGTGGCCGGCCTGCTCTCGGGCCTGGTGGAGGACCTCCCGTGGCCGGACCGCCTGACCCGGGCGGTGGCCCTCTCCGCGGCGACCGTCCGGGCCCCGGCCGCGGGCGAGTTCGACCCGGCGACGTACGAGGAGCTGCTGTCGCACGTGGTGGTGACGGATCATCCGGCGGTGGCGTGAGGCGTGCGGGGAGCGGTGGGGCAGCCGGGCAGCGCCTGCGGCCGGAGGCGTACTGACCGTGGCGGGCGGCCGTATCCGGCCTGACCGGGATCACCGCCGCCGCCCGCAACCGGACCGTTCACGTGCGGCCTGCGACGCGCCTCAGCGGCACCGCCGCCGGTCCCTCAGCTCCGGGCGAGCCAGACCCGGTCGAGGTTCACATCGCACTGGTTGCCGCTCTCACAGGACAGCTTGACGGTGTTGGTGCCCTTGTTGAGCTGCACAAACTGCCAGCTCCTGGTCCAGCCCTTGTCCCAGGCGCCCTCCGGGGCGTGGGCGAAGTTCTTCAGCCGGATCGACCGGCTGTCCGCCGTGCCGTTCACGTTCAGGGTGAGGTTGGCGTCCTTGCCGGGCACGCCGTAACCGACCCAGAGCTTGTACTTGCCGGACGCCTCGACATCGACCGACCAAGTGGCCGCCGCTCCCTCGGCGTTCATGCCGGCCACGTAGACCCCGCCGGGCGAGCGCGCGCCCGGCACGTCCTTGGCCGTCGTCGCGCCGCCCTCCAGGCGCAGGCTGCCCGCGTCCTCCCTGGGCAGCTTGCCGGGCTTGGGCTTGGTGGCCGGCTCGTCGGAGGGCTTGACCGTGTCGCCGGCCGTGGGGCCCTCCTTGCCGGCCTCGGTGCCCCCGGAGTCCTTGCCGTTGGTGAGCATCGCGACGCCGATGCCTATGCAGACCACCGCGACCACGGCGACCGCGCCGATCAGCAGGCCGTTGCGGCCGCGGCGGGGCTCCTGGCCGCCGCCGGCCGGGACGGAGCGCGTGCGGTCACCGCCGGGGAGCGTCTCCGGCGCGGCGTAGTGGGCGTTCTGCTGGCCGTACGTCACCTGCTGCGGGGCCTGCTGGCCGTACTGGCGCTGGCCGACCGCGCGCACCTGGTTGTAGGACGTCCGCGGAACCCCCGGCTGCCGCGCCGCGGCACCGTCGCCGGCCGAGCCCTGAGCGCCGCCCTCGCCGCCGTCCGAGCGGTAGAGGTAGGCGAACGGGTCGTCGTTCTCCGGCGTGTCCGCGCCGTTGTTGCCGGCCGTCATTCCGTGTCACTCCCAAGCGATCTGTGCGCGTCTGTACGCGTCTCTACGCGTCCGCAGGCTTCATTGCGCGAACTGTCTTTCGGGCCCCCGGCGGCGCCGCGCCGCATCGGCGCAGCCTACCCCGTCGCGGCCCCCACACACCGGGCCCGAAGTGCCACAAGATCGCTACGGATCGGTGAATTGCTGGTGTGCGGGCCAAAGGGCGGCCGGTGTGAGATACGCGGCATCGTGGCGGACCACCGGCCGCTCAGCCCGCCGCCCGGCGGTTCGCCTTCGAGCGGGAGCGCTTCTCGACGTACATCCGCTGATCGGCCGACTCCAGCACCTCCTCCGCCGACATCCCGCAGCTCGCCCAGCCGATGCCGAAGCTGGCGCCCACCCGGACGGCGCGGCCCTCCACCCGGATCGGCGGGATGATCGCGTTCCGCAGCCGGACCGCCAGGTCCTGGGCGTCGGCGGTGCCGAGGCCGTCGGCGAGCACCACGAACTCGTCGCCGCCGAGCCGGGCGACCGTGTCGCCGTCCCGGACCCCGCTGGTCAGCCGGCGGGCGACCTCTATCAGCACCGCATCGCCGGTGTTGTGCCCGAAGCGGTCGTTGATCGACTTGAAGCCGTCGAGGTCGCAGAAGAGCACCGCGAGCCCCTTGGAGCCGTCATCGGCCGGCCCGTCCGCGGGGGCGACGAGATGCACATGGTGGTCGAACGGGGGCGGGGGCCCGCCCTCGAAGCCGTCGAGCCCGTCGAAGGGCTCGTTCCCGTCCGGCCGGAAGCCGTGCGGATCGTGGGGATCGGTGCCGAGGACGGCCGAGGAAGCGTAGGCGTCCGCCATCGAACCGGCCGGACGGGAGCACAGCCGGGCGCCGAGCCGGGCCCGCAGCTCGGCGCTGTTGGGCAGGCCGGTCAGCGAATCGTGGCTGGCGCGGTGGGCGAGCTGGAGCTCGTGCCGCTTGCGCTCCTCGATGTCCTCGACGTGGGTGAGCAGGAAGCGGGGGCCGTCGGCGGTGTCGGCGACGACGGAGTTGCGCAGCGAGACCCAGACGTACGTGCCGTCCCGGCGGGCCAGCCGCAGCTCGGCGCGGCCGCCCTCGGCGGAGGTGCGCAGCAGCGTGCCGATGTCCTCGGGGTGGACGAGGTCGGAGAAGGAGTAGCGGCGCATCCCGGAGGCCGGGCGGCCCAGCAGCCGGCACAGCGCGTCATTGGTGCGGAGCAGCCGTCCGTGCTGGTCACCGCCCATTTCGGCGACGGCCATCCCGCTCGGCGCGTACTCGAAGGCCTGCCGGAAGCTCTCCTCGCTGGCGCGCAGCGCCTGCTGCTCGCGCTCCAGCCGGACCAGGGCGCGCTGCATGTTGGCCCGCAGCCGGGCGTTGCTGATCGCGATGGCGGACTGGAAGGCGTACATCTGCAGGGCTTCCTGGCCCCAGGCGCCGGGCCGCCGGCCGTTGCGCGGCCGGTCGACGGAGATCACCCCGAGCAGTTCGCCGCCGCCGTTGGCCGCGGTGTACATGGGCGCGAAGAGGCGGTCCATGGGGTGCCACTCGTCGGGGAAGCGGGGCGTGGGACCGGCCGTGTGCCACTGCGGTACGTCGTCGTCATCGAGCACCCAGCCCTCGGTGTGCGAGATGAAGCACAGGTCGCCCCAGCGCTCGCCCATGGACAGCCGGCGTTCCCAGGAGGCGCGGGAGCCGACCCGTCCGGCCATCAGCGCCTCGGCGCCCGCGCTGCCGGCGACCGCGGCGACGACGAGGTCGCCGTCGGGCCGCACGAGGTTGACCGCGGCGAGCTCATAGCCGAGCCCGGTGATCACTCCGTCGGCGACGGTCTGCAAGGTGTCCGCAAGGCTACGTGCGGTATTCAGCTCGGCGACCACTTGGTGCAGCTGCCGCAGGGTCGCAAGACGGACGTATGGCTCCGACTCGGTCTCCATCGCTCGCTCTCCCTGAGACCTCGACAGCAAACTCCACGAATTCTTGTCGTCCGATTCCCCGCTCACTGAATCACAGTGAGCTGTTCACTCGGTACACAGGGTCAACAATTAGCGCCTGCTGTGACTCAAGTCACAAGCGATGAACGACGGTTGGCGATCTTCCATAAAACCGCCACGGGAGCGCGCCTTCACTCTTTCTACACTTACAGAACGCAAATTCCGAGCGATTCCGGGCCTCCGTCGCGAGACCTGGGACGCGGCTGGTCCGGAGGCCCGATGCGAGCCGTGCGCGGCCGAAGTTAGCGTTTATGGCGTGTTCACGAAGACCCCTGCCGAAACGGCGGCTTCCGGGCCCGTCGCCGACCTCGCACCCACCGCTGCCCTCACTTCCGTGCCGGGCGGCCCGCCGATCCCGCATGCTGTGGGGGTGAGTGACGACGAGTTCCGTGCCGCCCTGGCCCGCCTGGCCGCCGGCGTCGTGCTGATCACCGCCCACGACCCGGACGACGGGCCGCGCGGCGAGGACGTCGGCATGACCGCCACGGCGTTCCTGTCGGTGTCCCTCGACCCGCCGCTGGTGATGGTGAGCGTTCGCAACGACTCGCGGATGGACGACCTGCTGGAGCGGCAGCCCGACTGGGCCGTGTCGGTGCTCTCGGGACACCAGCGGCAGATCGCCGGACGATTCGCCATGAAGGGCCGCATCAGCGACCGGCTGCTCTTCGAGGACATTCCGTACGTTCGGGGTGAGACGTCCGGCGCACCCCTCGTCGGGGGCGCGCTGGCGAACCTGGAGTGCCGCACCGAGCAGCGGGTGCCGGCCGGCGATCACACGCTGGTCATCGCACGTGTACTGGCGACGTCGGTCCCGAGCCGGGAGGACGGGCCGCTGACGTACTTCCGGGGGAAGTACCGGCAGTTGAGGTAAGGACGGGGCAGGTGGGGTGGCCGGCGCCGCTCGGGCGGCCTGCGCGGCCCGGTCAGCCCCAGTCGCGGCCCGAGCGCCCGCGCTTGGTCTCGCCGCGCTGCTTCTTCTCGCGCAGCCGCCGCTCATTGATGCCCCGTGGGATGCGCGACTTGCGGCGCGGCTTGGGCGGCGGGGCGGTGGCCTCGGCGAGCAGCGAGGCCAGCCGGACGGCGGCGGTCTCGCGGTTGCGCCACTGCGAGCGGTGCTCGGAGGCCCGTACGGACAGCACGCCGTCGACCAGCCGGCCCGCCAGCCGCTCCAGGGCGCGCTCCTTCCACACCGGCGGCAGCACCTGCGTCTTGCCGAGGTCGAAGCGCAGCTCGACCTGACTGTCGCTGGTGTTGACGTGCTGGCCGCCCGGACCCGAGGAACGCGAGAAACGCCAGACGAGCTCCGCCTCTGGAAGGACGACCGCACCGCGGATGACATAGGGCCCGGACATGAGTCCTATGATCCCGCGCCGCGCGCACACCCGTCACCCGCTTTTCGGGGTGCGCGCAGAGCATTCACATCAGAATTCGGCAAAGAGAGTAAAGACTGCTGGAACCTCACGGTCCCCTCATGGCGTTGTGGAGGGTGACGGTAGCTTCGTGCGCAGTGCGGAGCCCGACGCTTCGACGAGTCGACAAGGAAAGGGACTTCCCATGGCTGTAAGCCTGTCCAAGGGCGGCAACGTCTCCCTCACCAAGGAGGCACCGGGCCTGACCGCCGTCACGGTGGGCCTCGGCTGGGACGTCCGCACCACCACCGGCACGGACTTCGACCTCGACGCGAGCGCCATCGCGGTCAACCCGAGCGGCAAGGTCTTCTCCGACCAGCACTTCGTCTTCTTCAACAACAAGGCGACGCCGGACCAGTCGATCGTCCACACCGGTGACAACATCACCGGCCAGGGCGAGGGCGACGACGAGCAGATCAACGTCAACCTCGCGGCGCTGCCGGCCGACATCGACAAGATCGTCTTCCCGGTCTCGATCTACGACGCCGAGAACCGCAGCCAGAACTTCGGCCAGGTGCGGAACGCCTTCATCCGCATCGTCAACCAGGCCGGCGGCACCGAGATCGCCCGCTACGACCTCAGCGAGGACGCCGCCACCGAGACCGCCATGGTCTTCGGCGAGCTGTACCGCAACGGCGCGGAGTGGAAGTTCCGCGCGGTCGGCCAGGGTTACGCGTCGGGCCTCGTCGGCATCGCGCAGGACTTCGGCGTCAACGTCTGAGTCACAGCTGAGTCAGCGCTGCACCGCGTCGCATCACGTCGCGTCGCCTCGTAGCCAGCGCAACGGAGGGCCGGTTCCCCATGGGGGGCCGGCCCTCGGCGTGTTTGCGGGGCCGGCGCGGGCGGCGGGTGGCGCACGGCGGCGCCGAGGGCCCGGTGGCGTGGCAGGCGCCGCGCAGGGCCCGCCTCACCCGCTCAGGCGACCTCGTCCGCAACCGCTTCGGGTGGGGCGGACAGCGTCGCCACCTCGTCCAGCGACAGCCCCAGCGCCCCGGCCAGCGCGGCGATCGTGAAGAACGCCGGGGTCGGCGCCCGGCCGGTCTCGATCTTCCGCAGCGTCTCGGCGGACAGCCCCGCCGCCGCCGCGACCTCGACCATGCTCCGCTCGCCGCGCGCCGACCGCAGCAGCGCGCCGAGCCGCTCGCCGCGTTCACGTTCCCGAGGGGTCAGAGGAGTTCGCACCATGCCCGTGATACTAATACCGGTAAACAAATACCGGTAAATAAATACCGGCCGGTGGTGAAGTGCCGCCTGTGGCTGCCCGGATGCGGGCGCGGGCGGCGATGAGCGGGAGGGCGAACCCATGGTGGAGATCAAGACGGACGCGGCACTGGACGCGATGCGGGTGGCCGGCCGGGTCGTCGGCGAGGCGCTGGCCGCGGTGCGGGCGGCGGCCGCCCCGGGCATGCGGCTGCGAGACCTGGACGAGGTCGCCCGTACGGTGCTGCGCGAGGCCGGCGCCGACTCCCCGTTCCTCGGCTACCGCCCGTCCTTCGCGCCCACCCCGTTCCCCGCCGTCCTCTGCGTTTCCGTCAATGACGCGATCGTGCACGGCGTCCCGGACGGGACCCGGCTGCGCGACGGCGACCTGGTGAGCATCGACTGCGGCGCCCTGGTGGACGGCTGGGCCGGCGACGCGGCGGTCAGCTTCACGGTGGGCACCGCACGCCCCGAGGACCAGCGTCTGATGGACACCACCGAGCAGGCGCTGGCGGCCGGTATCGCGGCGGCCGTGGTCGGCGCCCGGATCGGCGACATCTCCCATGCGATCGGCAGCATCGGGCGCGCCGCCGGCTACGGCATCCCCGCCGACTTCGGCGGCCACGGCATCGGCCGGCGGATGCACGAGGACCCGGGGGTCCCCAACGAGGGGCGCCCGCACCGCGGCATGATCCTCCGCCACGGTCTGGTCCTCGCCATCGAGCCGATGTTCCTGGCCGGCGGCGGCGACGACTACTACGCGGCCGGCGACGGCTGGACCCTGCGCACCACGGACTCCTCCCGCGCCGCCCACTTCGAGCACACGGTGGCGGTCACGGATGCGGGGCCGCGGGTGCTGACGACGCCGTGAAGGGCGCGGCCCGTACGCGGGCGGCGCCCTTCGTTGCCGGAGGCGGCGGCTACTCGCTCAGCGCGTCCGCTCCCGCCTGCGCGAACTGCTCGTCCTGGGCTCCGCTCGGCGCGCCCCCGACCCCGATCCCGGCGACCGGCGCGCCCTCGGCCCGGACCGGGACCCCGCCCGCCAGGAAGAGCGTGCCGGGGATGTCCTTGAGCGTGGGCGCGTCACTCAGCCGCCCCACCAGCTCCGAGGTCGGCGTGCCCCAGGAGACCGCGGTGTACGCCTTGCGCGCGGCCGACTCGTACGACTGCGGCCCGGCGCCGTCGCCCCGCAGCTGGACGAGGGTGTTGCCGTCGCGGTCCACGACGGCGACCGAGACGTTGCGGCCCGCCTTCTTCGCGGCGTCCAGGGTGGCCTGCGCGGCCTTGGTGGCGGCGGCGAGGGTCAGGTGGCTGGTGCTGCGCGTCAGGTCCTTGCCGACGGTGACCGGCTGGGCGGGAGCCGGCGAGGCGGAGGCGTCCGAGGGGGCGGCGGTCGCGGAGACGGCCCCGATCGTGGCCGCGCCGAGCAGGGCGGCGGCGAGGGCACCGCCGACGACCCGGCGCCGGCGCGAGCGCTGGGCCGTCACCAGGGCGGAGGCGGAGTGGTCCTGTGCGTTGATCTGCGAGTTGAGCTGCGGGTTCATGGCGTGGGCTCTCTTCGGGGCGGTGGCCGGCGGGTGTCTCCATCGTCGAAGGAGCGCGGTGCCTCACGCGTCGCCGTACCGGCCGGGATCGCCGTGCATGATGGGGGATATCGGTGTCGTCCGATCGGTTGATGCGGACGGCTCCCCGCCCGGGCTACACCTACGCGGTCAGCGTGTACGCGATCCACGTACCCGCGGTCCCCGCGCACCCGTTTCCGCCCACGAGGCCGGCGCGCCACCGCCGCCCGGCCGTCCCGTCCGGGGAGCACCCGACGAGGAGAGCCACGTGCACACCACCCCGCAGCCCCCGGCGGCGGACCCGCCCCGCGAGCCCGGCCCAGCGCACGGCCCCGGCCTGCCGCGCGAGGCCGACCCGGACGCCCGGTGGCTGGGTCCCGTCTTCCACGTCGCGTTCTTCCTGCTGCTCGGCGCCTCGCTCGCGCGCTTCCTGCTCCGGCACCCCGGTGAGCCCCGCACTCCGTGGATCATCGCCCTCAGCCTCGTCCTGGGCCTCCTCTACGTCCTCGGACCGTCCCTGGGCTCCCGGCCGCACCAGGCGCGGCGGCCCACGGCCCGCCGGCTTCTCTGGCTGGGCGCGGTCGTGGCCACCTGGGTCGTCCTCGTGCTGCTCGCGCCGAGCTTCGCGTGGTGTGCGGTGCCGCTGTTCTACACGGGCCTGCGGACGCTGCCGGCCGGTGCGGCGTCGCTGCTCGTGGGCGTGCTCACGGTGTTCGTCGTGGTCGCGCAACTACGGCTGTCGACCGGCCCCGACCCCAATCTGCTGCTCGCCCCACCGGCCGTCGCCGCGCTCGCCACCGCCGTGTTCGTGCACATGGAGCGGCAGGCCGTACGCCAGCGGGCGCTCATCGACGATCTGATCCGCACCCGCCGCGAACTGGCCGCCACCGAGCGGCGCGCGGGCACGCTGGCCGAGCGGCAGCGGCTCTCGATGGAGATCCACGACACCCTTGCCCAGGGGCTGTCCAGCCAGCAGATGCTGTTGCAGGCCACCGCCCGTACCTGGGACTCCGACCCGGCCACCGCCCGCGGTCACATCCGTACGGCCACCGAGATCACCGCCCGCAACCTCGCCGAGGCCCGCCGCTTCGTCCATGACCTCGCGCCCGCCGACCTCGCCGACGGCACCTCGCTCCCCGAGGCCCTGCGCGAACTGGCCGCGCGAACAACGCAGTCGGAGCTGCACTCCGGCCCGCCGCCGTCACCGCGGAAACAGCCGACCGTTCGACAGGCGCCGGAGCGGCAGGCGGCCGTTCAGGAACCAGCCGACGAGGGGCCGGCCGCCCGGCAGCCCGGCGGCGAGCGACCGGCCGCCCGGCAGCCCGGCGGCGAGCGGCCCGCAGCACAGAGACCGGCGGTGCAAGGGCCGACGGTGCAGGGACCGGCAGTGCCACGGTCAACCGCCCGGCAATCGGCAGCGGAGCAATCAGCAGCGCAGCAACCAGCGGCACAGCAACCGGCAGCGCCGCCCGGCCCCGGCCCCCGCGGCCCGGTCACCGTCCGCTTCCGTGAGGACGGCACCCTCGTGCCGCTCCCGGACCGGGTGGCGTCCGCCCTGCTGCGGATCGCCCAGGGAGCCCTGGCCAACGTCCGTGAGCACGCCGCCGCGACCACCGTCACCCTGACCCTCAGCTACCTCGGCGATCAGGTCGTCCTGGACATCGCCGACGACGGCCGGGGCTTCACCCCGCCACCGGCCCCCTACAGCCCCTCCGCCCCGGTCGCCCCGGCCACTGCCGCCGACCGGGTCCGGGGCCACGGTCTGCCCGCGATGTATGCCCGGATGCGGCAGCTCGGCGGCACCCTCACCATTGAATCCACGCCGGGCGAGGGCACCGTCCTGTCCGCCGCTGTCCCCCTGGAGCACACCCCATGACACCGTCCGCCGGCGCCCCCGCGCACACCCCCGTACGGGTCCTGCTCTGCGACGACCACGCCGTCGTACGCGCCGGACTGCTCGCCCTGCTCAGCAGCGCCCCCGGCATCGAGGTGATCGGCGAGGCCGAGGACGGTGAGGAGGCGGTGGCGATGGCTGCCGCACTCCGCCCGGACGTCGTTCTGATGGACCTCCAGCTCGGCTCCGGCATCGACGGCATCGAAGCCACTCGACGCATCGCCGCCCTGGGCGACCGGCCGCGCGACGTGAGCCGGGACCGGAGCCCGGACCGGCCCACCACACCGCCGACTCCGCCCACTCCGGCTGCTCCGGCCGCTTCCCCCACTCCGTCCGTTCCCCCCGCTCCGGCCATTCCGCACGTACTCGTCCTGACCACCTACGACACCGACGCCGACATCACCCGCGCCATCGAGGCCGGCGCCACCGGCTACCTCCTCAAGGCCGAGCGGCCGGAGGAGCTGTTCTCCGCGATCCGGGCAGCGGCCGCGGGCCGCACCACGCTCTCGGCGCCGGTCGCCCACCGCGTCCTCGCCCAGATGCGCAGCCCACGCCCCGGCCTCACCGACCGGGAACGGGACATCCTCGGCCAGCTCGCACACGGACTGAGCAACCGCGAGATCGCCCGCGCCCTCTTCATCAGCGAGGCCACGGTCAAGACGCACCTGGGCCGCATCTACGACAAGCTCGGTGTGGACACCCGCGCCGGCGCAGTCTCCGTCGCCAAGGAACGCCGCCTCCTCCCTTGAGCGGCCTGCCTGCACCCGACGGGCTGCCTGCGAGGGGCCGCCCGGTCACGGACAGACCCCCCGAGGCTGCCCGCGACCGGGCGCCCGCACCGGCGTGACACCATCACCACGTGATTGACCTCGGCTACTCCCTCTCCCGCCGCTTTCCGGACCCGCCCCAGACGGACTACCGGACCGCGGATGTGCGCGCCCTGCGCCACGACCTCTTCTGCGGCGACGTCTATATCGCCGACACGAAGGCGGACCGTGAGCTGTCCACGGCCTGGGGATGGGTGCCGGTGCTCGACTTCGCCTGGGCGCTCTGCGACATCGTCGAGCAACTGGACACCGACCCCCGGGGCAGCCGCTCCGCCCGCCCGGTCCATGCCGAGCTGGACTTCACCGAATCCGCCGACCGGATCTTCTTCGAGCGCCGCTTCGGATGGGTGGACATCGACGCGGACTGGATGGCCGCCGACGAGGCCCCGCTCACCTTCAACCACGCCGCGCTGCGCCGCGAGGCCCGCGACTTCCTGCACGACCTGATCGCCGACCTCACCGATATGCACGACGGCCTCGGCGACAACCCCGCCATCTGGGACCTCCAGGCTCGCTTCCCCCGCGTCTGACCCGGGGGAGAGAGGCCGGCAGACGCCCGGGCTCCGGCCGTACGCGGGGCCGGCGCCGTACGCGAGGACGGGCGCCATACGCCGCGCCCCGCCCGGCCGCCCTCACTCCACCCGTACGCCTATCTGTGCGGCGAACACCGGGGCCAGGTCCAGTAGTTGAGCCGGGCTGATCACCGCGCCCGAGAGCCGGTCGATCCCCCGCGCGATGTCCAGCGCGGCCGCGCCCCGCAGATCCACGTCCTTCATCCGTGCCTCGGAGAAATCCGCCCGCGTCAGGGTGCAGTCGTCGAACGTCACCCGCTCCAGCACCGCTCCCGCGAAGTCCGCCTCGACCAGCACACAGCCCTCGAAGGCGACGTCCCGCAGCTTCGCCTGCCGCAGGTTCGGGAAGTCGATCTTTCCGCCGCGCACCACGACCCGCTCCAGCACCGCCCCGTGCAGTTGGGTCCCGCCGAGCCGGGCGTCCGTCACCTCCACATCGCGCAGCGATGCCTGGGAGAGATCCGTGCCGACCCCGCGGACGCCGCTCAGCACGCTGTCGATGAACCGCGCCCGGCCGAGCACGGTCTCGTCCAGCGCGCACCGCCGTACCGCGCAGTCCATGAAGCGTGCGCCGCGTGCCGACTGCCCGGCCCAGTCGGCGTCCGCGAACTCCAGCCCGTCGTAGTCCCCTTCGGCCGCCAGCTCGCCGCCGGCGTACGCCGCCAGCTCAGGAAGCCGCACCTCCGGCCGCCGCACCGCCCGCACCGTCTCCTTGCCGCGCCCTGCCACGCGATCACCGCCTTCCCGCCGTCCGTGGCCCCGTCACGCCTGCCCACCCATCGTGAACCACACCACTGACAATGCGGTCTGACCTGCGGAAATGCTTGGGTCCCGGGATGTGTGGCGGTTCGGGGAGCGAGGCCCGGCGGGCCGACACCGCCGACCCGCCGGACCGTCTCGCCCTACCGCACCACCGCCATCTCCCGCGCCGTCCGGTTCAGCCGCCGGCCGCCGGACTCCGTGCACGTCACGATGTCCTCGATCCGGACGCCGAAGCGGCCCGGCAGGTAGATGCCCGGCTCGATCGAGAAGCACATCCCGGGGACCAGCGGCAGATGTTCCCCCTCGACGAGGTAGGGCGGCTCATGGGTGGTCACCCCGATGCCGTGCCCGGTCCGGTGGATGAAGTACTCGCCGTACCCCGCGGCCTTGATCACCTTCCGGGCCACCCGGTCGACGTCCTGGCACGCGATGCCCGGCCGCACCGCCTCGAACGCCGCCTGCTGGGCCTCCCGCACGATGTCGTGCACCTTGCGCTCCTCGGCGCCCGGCTGCCCGACATGCACGGTCCGCGAGGTGTCCGACCCGTAGCCGTCCTTGAGGCCGCCGAAATCGAGCACCACCATGTCACCGTCCTCGATGACCCGCTCCCCGGCCTCGTGGTGCGGATTGGCCCCGTTGGGGCCCGACCCCACGATCGTGAAGTCCACCTGGCTGTGTCCGTGCTCGGTCAGCAGCCGGGCCAGGTCCGCCGCCACTTCGGACTCCCGCCGCCCGCCGAAGCGGACGGTCAGGATCTCCTCGTACGTCGCGTCCGCGGCGGCCCCGGCCGCGGCCAGCAGCTCGACCTCGTGGGTGTCCTTCACGGCGCGCAGCATCGGCAGCGCCTCCGTCAGCGCGGCGTACCCGCTGTCCGGCACCGTCCGCTGGAGCCCCAGCAGATGCATCGCCCAGGTCGAGTCGGACATCCCGTAACGCCCCTGTGGGTCCATCCACTTGGCGAGCGCGGCATACGGGTCCGAACCATCGGTCCACCCCGACACCTCCATCGCCCAGGCCCCCGGGGAGCACTCCGCATCCGGGTACTCCAGTACGGGCACCAGCAGCCGCGGGCGCCGCTCCGGCTCGATCACCAGGGCGGTCAGCCGCTCGGTGATCGCGGTCGGCCGGTAGCCGCACAGCCACGTCAGATCCGGCCCCGGCGTCACGATCAGCCCGGCCAGCCCGGCATCGGCGGCGGCCCGGCCGGCCCGCACCATCCGCCGCTCGTAGTCCACCTGCGTCATCGAAGTCACCATGGCGGCGAACTTACGCCGATCCGGCCCCGCCGGCCCGCCAATTCCCTCCCGTCCGGGCCTCTTCACTCCTCCAGTTCACGCCGCCCGTTCACCCCACCGGCCCGCCACGCCTCCACCCCGCACCGCCGGTCCGTGCCTCCCGTTCGCCCCGTCGGCCCGCCGCTCCCTCCCGTCCGCCCGCGTCAACCGGCCTTCACCGGCCCGGTTGTGCCGATGTGCCCCCTGTACTGGCGCAGCGCGCGGGCGCTGTTCCAGCCGAGGGCGCCCACCACACGGCCCTGCAGTCGGTAGAGCGCGACGAAGGCACGGGCCTGTGGATCGCCCTCGACGCATTCGACCTCGGCGTCGGCGGGGCACCGGCCATGGAACTGGATCTTGGCGTCGTACTGGTCGGTCCAGCCGAAGGGGACCGGTGCGTAGGGCGTGGCCTCCCCGGGGGCGGCGAGGAGGTTCCGGGCGGCGGCGCGGGCCTGTTCGGTGGCGTTCAGGCGCTGTTCGAGACGGACCCGGCCGCCGGTGGCCGGGTCCGGCCAGTTGGCCACGTCTCCGGCCGCGTACACCCCGGGCGCCGCCCGGCAGTAACTGTCGCAGCGCACCCCGTCCTCCAAGGGGAGGCCGGAGCCGGCCAGCCAGTCGACGGCCGGCTCCGAGCCGATGGCGACCACGACCACGTCGGCGGGGAGCCGGGTGCCGTCGTCGAGCTCCACTGCGGTGACCCGGCCGCGCGCACCGGTCATGGCGGTGACGCCGCGCCCCGGGTACAGCCGGACCCCGTGGTCCCGGTGCAGGTCCGCCACCAGTCCGCCCACCCAGGGGCCGACCTGCCGGGCCAGCGGGGCGGGCTCGGTGTCGACGAGGGCGACGTCCAGGCCGAGGCCCCGCGCGGTGGCCGCGATCTCGCTGCCGAGGAAGCCGGCGCCGATCACCACGACCCGCGGGCCGGCACCCAGCTGCGCCCGCAGCGTCAGGGCGTCGTCGAGCGTGCGCAGTACATGCACACCGGCCAGGTCGTGGCCGAAGGGCAGCCGGCGGGGCCGCAGCCCGGTGGCGAGGAGGAGGCCGTCGTAGCGCAGCCGGTCCCCGCCGGCCAGGGTGACGGTGCGGGCTGCCGGGTCCACCCCGGTTGCCCGGCAGCCGAGCCGGAGGTCCAGTTGGAGCCGCCGGATGTCGGCCTCCTGGCGCAGCACGGCCCGCTCCGGTTCCCAGCCGCCGGCCAGCACCTGTTTGGACAGCGGCGGACGGTCGTAGGGGGCCCACATCTCGTCGCCGACCAGTGTCAGCGACCCGTTGAAACCCTCGCGCCGGAGGGCGTCGGCCGCGGTGAGCCCCGCGGCCGACGCGCCCACCAGGACGATCCGGTCCATGGCAGGCACTACGGCAGCACCTCGATGGCCAGGGCGGGGCAGCGGGCGGCGGCGTCCTCCACCGGGGCGCGCTGTTCTTCCGGCGGCACGGCGTCGAGCAGCACGACGATGCCGTCGTCCTCACGCTGGTCGAAGACCTCCTCGGCGGCCAGTACGCACTGCCCGGCGCCGACGCACTTGTCCTCGTCAATGACGACCTTCATGGGTTCCCCTTCTGTGGGCTTCTCTGCTGTGAGTGGCTGACATCCGGCGGACGGGCCGGCTACCAGGTCACGGGGAGTTCGTGGACGCCGTAGATGAGCATGTCGTCACGCATCGGCACCTGGTCCGCGGGGACCGCCAGCCGCAGGGTGGGGAACCGTTCGAACAGCGCGGACAGCGCGGCCTTCATCTCCACCCGGGCCAGCTGCTGCCCGATGCACTGGTGAACGCCGTGCCCGAACGCCAGGTGCGGGCGGTAGGGCCGGCGCACGTCCAGCTCCTCGGCGTCGGAGAAATGCGTCGCGTCCCGGTTCCCCGAGGTCAGGGAGGCGAGCACGGTGGCGCCGGCCTCGATGCGATGGCCGTTCAGCTCCACGTCCTCCAAGGCCACCCGGCGCAGCCCGTACTGCACGATCGTCAGATACCGGAGCAGCTCCTCGACGGCGCCGTCCATGAGGGCCGGGTCGTCGCGCAGGGCCGCCAACTGGCCGGGGTTGCCCAGCAGGCACATGGTCCCCAGCGCGATCATGTTCGCGGTGGTCTCGTGCCCGGCCAGCAGCAGCAACGAGCCGACCCCGGCCAGCTCTTCGTCGGTGAGCTGTTCGGACTGCACCAGGCCGCCGAGGATGTCGTCCGTGGGACGGGCACGCTTGGCGACGGCCAGTTGGCGGATGTACTCGTTCATCGCCGCGTTGGCCTGGAGGACCTCGTCGCGGGTCGCGTCCAGCCGGAGCATCATGGCGGAGTTCTCCTGGAATTCCTCCCGGTCCGCGTACGGCA
Source organism: Streptomyces sp. NPDC058773 (assembly GCF_042746015.1). Lineage (NCBI taxonomy): Bacteria > Bacillati > Actinomycetota > Actinomycetes > Kitasatosporales > Streptomycetaceae > Streptomyces > Streptomyces sp. NPDC058773. Next base: position 13,673 of record NZ_JBHYPE010000051.1, on the reverse strand, counting down.
CCCCCAGGAGTTCACAGATCACCAGCGACGGAATGGGCAGGGCGAAGGCCTGGACGAGGTCGACGGGGCCCTCGGCGCCCGCCATCGCCTCCAGGTGCTCGGCGACGATCCGCTCCACCGCCGGGGCCAGCCGCTGCATCCGGCGCACCGTGAACTGACCGGTGAGCAGCCGCCGGAACCGGGTGTGCTCCTGGCCGTCCATCATGATGAACATCCCCGGCGGGGGCGGCGGCAGCGGGGCGTCGACCGGCTCGGTGTCACCGGGCCGCACCCGCCGGCGGTTGGCGCCGAACCGCGGGTCGGCGAGCACCGCCCGTACGTCCGCGTACCGGCTGACCACCCAGCCCTTCGCCCCGTCCGGGAAGGTCACCGGCGCGATCGGGGCCTCTTCCCGCAGCGTCCGGTAACCCTCCGGCGGGCTGAACGGGCAGGTCCGTCCCATGGGCTGGGTCCTGGTGGTGGGCTGGGTACCGGCGGTGGGCTGCGAACTGGTCACTGAACGGTCCTTTCCAAGGAGTTCGACGGATGTGCGGGGCGTGCGGGCCGCGTCGCGTGTGCGGGGCATGACGCCGGTGCCGGGCGTACGTCGTGTGACGGGTCGGGGCCCGTGTCCCCAGGGGCGTCACACCGATGGCTCCCGACGGAACGCCGGTAGACGCGCCACCCCAGGAGCGCGCCGAGCGCGAAGACGAGCGGCGCGAAGACATCGACCGTGCCGAGGGCGACCGCCTGGCCGGACAGGAACAAGGGGAGCTGAACCGACAGCGTCAGGAGATTGCCGGTGTAGAGGACCAGGCTGCCTTTGGTGAACGCCCGGCGGCGCACCGTACAACGGCGCCACCTGGTCCGCTCCCCCGTGGCCAGCCCCACCAACACGCCCAGCGGCGGCCAGCCGAGCAACAACAGCACCGGTGTCACCACGGCCATCACCGAATGCAGCACGAGGTGGGGAAGGAAGAAGTTGGTGGCATCGCCCGTGCGCCCGGCCAGGAGGCCCTGGACGCAGACGACGCCCAGGAACGCGAGCGCCTGGCGCACGGGTTGCCGGCGCAGCAGCCGGAGCAGGAAGAGCCCGGCGCCGACGGTGAGGGCGAGCGTCAGCGCGACGCCGAGCCGGTGGGTGAGGGCGAAGGTCAGGGTGAAGCCGAAGACGGGCGTCACATCGATCAGGGTGCTGCGGAGCCGGTTCCGGACGGCGGTACGGACGGCGTCCGTGCCTCCGGGTGCGTGGTCGGCACCTCCGGGTGCGTGGTCGGCAGGGGCCACGGGGTCTCCAGGCGTCTCGCGGACGGTGGTCGGTGGTCGGTCCGGGGTCGTGAGACCAGGAAAGCGGGGCCCGTTGACCGCGCCCGGTCGGCAACCTGACCATTGCCTGACAGCCGGAGCCCGCGTCCGCCCGCGCCGCCCCTGCCGCCGGGGAACCGGCGGCAGAGCCGGCACGTTGTCATCGCAGACCCCGGTCGAAGCGATGAACGAAGCCGTGAATGAAGCCATGAACGACGCGATGAATGACGCGATGGGTGCCCGCCATGCTTTCCGCCTCGCCGACGAGTGCCGCACCGCTGCCCCGAGGAAGCGGGCAGCGGCTGCTCGTCGTGGACGACGACCCGCGGATGGCGGAACTGCTCGACACCACGCTGAGCCTCGCGGGATACGAGGTCGCGACCGCCCACTGCGGCGGCGAGGCCCTGCGCACGTACGCGGAACTACCCCCGGATCTCCTGCTGTTGGACGTCCAGCTGCCCGATCTTGACGGGTTCACCGTCTGCCGGCGGCTGGTGGAGGGCGGGGCCCGGCTGCCGGTGCTGTTCCTGACCGCGCGGGACTCCGTCGACGACCGGGTGACGGGCTTCGCGATCGGCGCGGACGACTACCTCACCAAGCCGTTCAGCCTCCCCGAACTCCTCGCCAGGGTCCATGCGTTGCTGCGGCGGGCCGGCCGGTCCGCGGAGCCCGGCCCGCTGTTGCGGTTCGCCGATCTGACCGTGGACGAGCGCAGCCGACGGGTCCACCGCGGGGGCCGGCCGATCGCACTGTCACCGACCGAGTACAAGCTCCTGCGCTACCTGCTGATCAACCCCGACCAGGTGATGTCCAAGGAACAGATCATGGACCACGTCTGGCAGCACCACTTCGGCGAGGGCGTCGTCGAGAAGCTGGTCTCCCGCCTCCGGGCGAAGGTGGACGCCGGTGCGCCCGCCCTGATCCACACCATGCGCGGCTTCGGCTACAGCCTGCGGCTCCCCGAAGGCGGGTGAGATGGCCGGCGCCCTGCGCGGCTCCCTGCGGGCGCGCCTGATGGTGGGCGTGGTGCTGCTGGCGACCGTGGGCATGGTGGCGGTGAACGCGGTGTCGCTGGTCGCGCTGCGGCTCAACCTCGTCGATGTCGCCGACGGCAACCTCACCAAGACCCGGGACTCCGTTCAGCACCGGGTGCAGCACCGGCGTACCCCGGTCGACGCGGGAAACCTCAACTCCCTGATACCCGGCGGCACTTACATCGCGCTGGTCGACGACCGGGGCCGGATGGTCTACCAGACCCCGGCCCGGGACGTCGACGGGCGCTCGCGCGCCCGTCCCGACCTGCCCACCCCGCTCCCCGAAGGCTTCGCCGAGCACATCGTCACCCTCTCCGCCCACGGCGCGCCCGTCCCCCGGTACCGCACCCTGAGCTTCCCCCTCGGCTACACCGCCACGGTCCGGCGCACCCCGGGCACACCGCCCCGGCCGTTCAGCCGGGTGGTGATCGCCAAGAGCCTCCAGCCGGCCGAAGACGTCGTGTACTGGCTGATCTGCGCCGACGCCGCCGCCACACTGGCCGTGCTCGTCGGCATCGTGCTGCTCAGCCGCGGGGTGCTGGACGTGGGCCTGCGGCCGTTGCGGGACATGGCCGCCACCGCGACCGCGATCGCCGAGGGCGACATCGACCAGCGCATCGAGGTCGCCCGGCGGCACTCCGAAGTGGGCGAGGTCGGCACCGCCCTCAACCGGGCCTTCGACGAACGCCAGCGGTCCGAGGAGCAGCTCCGGCAGTTCGTCGCCAACGCCTCCCATGAGCTGCGCACTCCGCTCACCACGATCCGGGGCTGGGCCCAACTCCAGCTGCACGGCCTGGCCCAGGACCCCGCGCTCGTCGAACGCGCGATGCTGCGCATCGAGGGCGAGGCCGCCCGGATGCACGCCATGGTCGAGGAGTTGCTGCTGCTCGCCCGCCTCGACCAGGGCCGCCCGATCGACCAGGCACCGGTGGATCTCGGCGCACTCGCCGACGACGCGGTCACCGACGCCCGCGTCATCGCCCCGGACCGGCCGATCACCGTCGACGTACCGGACGGGGTGCGCGCCCGCGGCGACGAGGACCGGCTGCGCCAGGTGCTGCAGAACCTCCTGAGCAACGCCCTGCACCACACCCCGCCGGACACCCCGGTCTCCGTGACGGCCCGCGCGCGGCCCACCGGCACCGTGGAACTGTCGGTCACCGACCAGGGCCCCGGCATACCCACCGCGACCGCCGAGCGGATCTTCGAACGCTTCTACCGCGGCGTCACTTCCCGCACCCCGACCGCCGGCGGCACCGGCCTCGGCCTCAGCATCGTCAAGTCCATAGCCGAAGCCCACGGTGGCACCGCAACCGTCCACACCGCCCCCGGCAAGGGCAGCACCTTCACGGTCACCTTGCCGGGGTCCGGCTGAAGGGGCGAGATCAGGTCGGCCAGCCCGAGCCAGATGGGGGCCTGCAGCGTACGCGCAGTCTGCAGCACGTCGTTCAGCCGGCGCCGTCCGAGCATCCACAGGACGCCGAACCAGTCGACGGCCAGTACGGCACCCAGCCCGACAACAAGGTCGTCAGCGAGGTCGAGGGCATCGGCCCCGGCACCTCCCGCACCATGGCCGTAAAGGGCACCAAGGCCGCCACCTACACCACGGCCTGCAAGCCGGGCATGGTCAGCAACGGCATCCGAGGCGACTTCACCGTGAAGACCAAGCACCAGGGCTGACCCGCATCCGCCCCGCACAAGAAGTCCGACGCCGAAGAAGGCGCGCCCTCCGCTCAGGGACGGCGGTACGCGGAACGGTCAACGCCAGCAGCAGGCTCGCTGGTCAACGTCACGTAGCGAGGGTCGGCGGGGTCACCAACCTCCAAGAGGGCGAACAGATCTACGTCATGCCGTGCGAAGCGGTGAAGGTACTGAAGGAACAACTCCAGCTCCTCACCGGACAGCGGCTCGTCGTGCCTCTCGTTGCGCACGGCCTCACGATACGTCTGACGACCGGCCGCCGGCCCCTCGTTGCGAACTACCGGCGAGCCGGTCAAGGAGATCTGCTCGACTGGAGGTCAGTGGTCCGGCGGCCGGTGCCGGTCAGCTGGGATCGCCGTGATTGCCGCACGTCACTGCTGTACAGCCGGAGCCCAACAGCCGTGCACAAAAGGCTCATCGGCCGGCTTCGATCGTGGCCCTAACCGACACGACTGCTGAGAGCAGAGAGCGGCGAGGCGCTTTCCCATGCGGTCACTGCACGCCTCTTGACGGCCCCGGGGCGGCCCGAAGTCGCTTCTTCGCGCCTGGTGTCACTGCCGAGTCTTAGTCTGTTGACAGTCACGGGACGCGGCGGACGGGGGCACGCAGTTGGAGTCATGGCTTACGCCACTCCTGGGGGGCATCGGTGTTGTGGCGGCTGCCGCAGCCGGGCCGTTGGTCACAGGCATTGTGCAGAACCGTCGCGATGCTCGACTCATCGCTGACCTTGAACGCAACTGGGAGCTGCTGGACAAGCTGAGAGCTGGGCCTACGGATCCATGGACTCACGAGATTGCTCAGCTGGACGTCCTGATCAGGAGCCAGCTCGGGGCAATCGCGTCCAGGCAAACCCGATACGTGGCGCATCGACGGAACTGGGCGAGCCTGGGTGCCGTGTGCATGATCGTGGTGATCGCATTTCCACTGCTCTGGTTGCTTGTTCTTCCAGGTGTCTGGTGGTCATGGTCCCTGTTCGTTGTCTTGCTGATCCTTGTGGTGTGCCTCTGCATCATCGGCCTGCAGCAGACGTTCAACCCGCCAGATGAACCTGCCCCGGAACGCTCTGCGGCTGGTGGTCAGAGCTGAGTCGGCGGGACCCGAGGGAAGCACCCATAAGGCGACAGCCGCGAGCCGCAAGGCTTCCGCGGAGACCGGTCTGCGAGACGCCAGACGAACGAGATACCTGGCGGCTGCTGGACTCGGTCAGCGCGCCACGAACTGAACGGGCGGATGCCGCCCGACCGGCACCCGGGGCCCCGGCAAGGGAACGGCAACCCGCGCGAGCATCGGAGTACCCCTCCGCACCACCCCCTCCTCCCGTCCGAGGGGCGGGAGCTTGATCGGCGCTGATCTCGACCGGCCGTCCCCGTTGAGGTCACCCATAGACGCCAGAAGCCCCAGGCCACATCCGGCCCGGGGCTTCGTCCCTGTTCAAGCTGAGAGCCCCCTGTCGGATTCGAACCGACGACCTTCGCTTTACAAGAGCGGTGCTCTGGCCAGCTGAGCTAAGGAGGCGTGCGTGAAGCAGTGTACCCAGGTGCGCCGGATGCCGGTTCCCATTTCGTGACTGCAGGGCTACTGACACCGGGGCCCGACGCGGGTAGCGTCACGGAGAGTCCACATCAGTGGACTAAACCACTCCTTTTACTCGGATCGTCCGGCACGTTCCTGCCGGTGAAGGGACTTTCACCATGGCTACGGTCACGTATGACCAGGCAACCCGTATCTACCCGGGTTCCGACAAGCCCGCCGTCGACAAACTGGACATCGCCATCGAAGACGGCGAATTCCTCGTCCTGGTCGGCCCCTCCGGATGTGGCAAGTCCACCTCGCTGCGGATGCTCGCGGGGCTGGAGGACGTCGACGGAGGCGCCATCCGCATCGGGGACCGGGATGTCACCCACCTTCCGCCCAAGGACCGGGACATCGCCATGGTGTTCCAGAACTACGCGCTGTATCCGCACATGACGGTCGCCGACAACATGGGCTTCGCGCTCAAGATCGCCGGTGTGCCGAAGGTCGAGATCCGGCAGAAGGTCGAGGATGCGGCCAAGATCCTGGATCTGACCGAGTACCTGGGGCGCAAGCCCAAGGCGCTGTCCGGTGGCCAGCGGCAGCGCGTCGCCATGGGGCGGGCGATCGTCCGGGAGCCCCAGGTCTTCCTGATGGACGAGCCGCTGTCCAACCTGGACGCCAAGCTGCGCGTGCAGACCCGTACGCAGATCGCCGGGCTGCAGCGCCGGCTCGGGATCACGACCGTGTACGTCACGCACGACCAGGTCGAGGCGATGACGATGGGCGACCGGGTCGCCGTGCTCAAGGACGGTCTGCTGCAGCAGATCGACTCGCCGCGGAACATGTACGACCGGCCGGCGAACCTCTTCGTCGCGGGCTTCATCGGCTCGCCCGCGATGAACCTCGTCGAGGTGCCGATCACCGACGGCGGCGTGAAGTTCGGCAACAGCGTCGTCCCGGTCAACCGTGAGGCGCTGGCCGCGGCCGCCGACAAGGGCGACCGGACGGTGACCGTGGGCGTGCGCCCCGAGCACTTCGACATCGTCGAGCAGAACGGCGACGCCGCGAAGTCGCTGTCCAAGGAGGCCGCGGACGCACCGGCCGGGCTGGCCGTCACGGTCAATGTCGTCGAGGAACTCGGCGCCGACGGCTATGTGTACGGCACCGCGGAGGTCGGCGGCGAGGTCAAGGACCTCGTCGTACGGGTCAACGGCCGCCAGGTCCCGGAGAAGGGCAGCCGGCTGCACGTCGTGCCGCGTCCGGGCGAGACGCATGTCTTCTCGACGTCGTCCGGGGAGCGCCTGACCGACTGATACGGACGGGAAGTCCGGGAACGAGCGGACGCGGCGGCGGTCGCGGGGGAATCCACCCCGCACCGCCGCCGCGCGGCGTTCCGGCGGCTCAAGATCCGCCAAGTCCCCGGGCCACCCCATCCAGTCGCCGGCGTGCCACGCCCAAGTCACCACCAGAGGGACATAACCCGACTTTCCGCACCAGTGCGTCAACACCACAACCGCACCGACGAGCCATTGCGTCCCCCAATAAGGTGACCAAATGTCGCCAAATCATCACTCCTCGCTACGATCTCGACGTGAACTCCGCAGCCCGCCGCATCGGCAGAACTCTCGCTCTCGTCCTTCCCGTCGTCCTGGTGCTGTCCGGGACCCTCGCGGTCACCCGCGTCCCATGGGCATCGACGGCCACCGACTCCCAGGTGCTGACCGCCTCCTCCGGGACGGTCACCACCAAGACCGCCGCCCGCGCCCCTGAGGAGGCCCTGCGCAAGCGCCTGCTCGTCGAGCTCCAGGAGAAGGACCCGGGCGTCGCCCTGACCCACCTCCAGGAGGCGACCACCAAGCGCCCCTCGCTGGCCAAGCACTGCGTCTCCATCGCCCGTGACCTCGGCCGTGCCGCCGTCGCCAAGTACGGCGCCGCGCACCGCGCCCAGGCCTTCTCCCGCCCGGTCTGCGACACCTCCTTCGCCACCGGCGTAGCCGGCGCCCAGTAACCGCCGCTCGCACCGCATAGGGTGCGATCCATGACAGGTGCCCCGCATCCGTATCCCACGCAGGCCGTGGTCCTGGCCGGCGGCCAGGGCTCACGTCTCCGCCCGTACACCGACGACCGCCCCAAGCCGATGGTCGAGATTCCCGGAACCGGGACCCCGATCATCGGCCATCAGCTGAACTGGCTGGCCGAGGAAGGCGTCACGGACGCGGTGATCTCCTGCGGGCACCTCGCCGACGTCCTCCAGGACTGGCTGGACCGGACCCAACTGCCGTTGCGCGTCACGACCGTTGTCGAGACCGAACCGCTGGGCCGCGGCGGCGGCCTCAAGTACGCGGCCGGCTCGCTGCCCCGCCCGGACGAGCCCTGGTACGCCACCAACGGCGACATCTGGACCCGCTTCCCGCTCCGTGAGATGGCCGCCTTCCACCACGAGCGCGATGCCGAGGCCACCCTCGCGCTGGCCCGCCCGCACATCCCGTGGGGCGCCGTGGAGACCGACGCGTTCGGGCATGTGCTGGACTTCATCGAGTCGCCGCCCTCGCCGTATCTCATCAACGCCGGCGTCTACGTCTTCTCCGCCGCCTTCACGAAGCTCCTCCCGGACCGCGGCGACCATGAGCGCACCACGTTCCCGCGCCTCGCCCGCGCCCGCCGGCTGGCCGGCTACCCGCTCCCCCAGGGCGCCTACTGGCGCGCCATCGACACCGCCAAGGACCTCGCCGAGGCCGCCAAGGAGCTGAGCGCCCAGGGGCGTTGAGCGAGCGCGTCCGTGGCGTACGCCGGCTCGGGACGCTCAGCCGGTCCGGACGCCCAACCGGTCCGGGGAGGCGCCGCCCGGCCCGGGGGACACTCGTCCCGGGCGCCCCGCCGGCCCCGGCCGCTCCGCCCGCCCCACGGGCCGGCCCCGGATCCGCCGCCCGACGCGGGACACACCACTGCCCCGGACACGCCCCACCCCGGACACAGACGCCCCCAGCTGCCTTGCCCTCCTCCCAGTCAGGCAGCCCTCTCCCCCAAAAAACACCCCCGCCCCCGGCCACCCCTCCCTCCCCACAACGGCCGGTGCAGATAGCCGTACGGAGAGAGCAGGGCGATCGGGGGCGGACGGGCGGAGGGCAGGAAGGACGCAGGAAGGTCAGCCGAGGAGGCCGCCCAGGGTGCCGCGGCCGGAGTCGCTGCCGGAGCTGCCGTTTCCGGTGCCGCTGCTGCCGGTGCCGGTGGTGCCGCCGCCGGTGCCGCCCGCGGAGGGCGGCACCCGGCTCGGTACCGGGGCCCGCCGGGTCGGCACGGTCTGCTGCGGTGCGCTGGTGGTCGCGCCGGGCTGCTGCGAGATACCGCTGCTGCTGCCCGTCGACCGTCCCTTGCCGGGCGTCGAGGCGGACGGCGTGCCGGGCTTGCGGGTCTTGTGCGCGGCGCCCGCGGTGGGCTTTCCGGGGCGCGGTGCGGCGCTGCCGGTGTGCCGGTGGCCGGGCCGGGTGGTGTGCTTGCCGGGGCGGGGCAGCGGGGAACCGGGCAGGTTGTTGATCGCGGGCTCCCCGGGCCGCGGCACGGTCGCGACCGTCGCGGACCGTACGGCGCCGCCGAGCAGCGAGCCGATGAGCAGGGTCAGCCCGGCCACCACCGCGGTCATCACGGCGCCCCGGCGCAGCACCCGGCGCCGCAGGTCGGCCACCTCGACGCGGGGGCCGAGACGGCGCCAGGCCTCACCGGCCAGTCGCCCGTCCACGGAGTAGACCGGGGCGCCCGCGATGATCAGCGGGCTCCAGGCGGCGAGGTAGATGATGTCGGGGGCGTCGTAGGCGGGGACCGTCCGCCAGGTGACGGTCATCAGCAGCGCCGCGGACAGCAGCGCGCCGATCGACGCGGCGACCCGCTGCCACAGTCCGCAGATGGTCAGGACGCCGACGACGACCTGGAGGAAGGCGACGGTCAGCCCGGCGCCGACCGGGTGCGCGACGGCGAAGTCGCGCAGCGGCACCGCCAGCGCCCAGGGGTCCAGCGACTGCAGCCACTTGACCATCGAGCCCCGCTCGCCGCCGTCGAAGTAGACGGGGTCGCAGAGCTTGCCCATACCGGCGTAGACGGAGATCAGGCCGAGGAAGATGCGCAGCGGGAGGAGGACGACGCCGAGATTCATCCGGCGGCCGGGGTAGTACGCGTGCCGCACGGTGTCGGCGCCGCGGCGCCGGCCACCCGCGTCGTAGTGGTCCCGGGCCTCGAACCGGTCGTCCTCGAAGCCGTCGTCGAGCGGGCCGCGGCTGCCGTACGAGGTGTTGCGGTGCGGGGTGTAGGAGTCGCCGTACGCGCTGCCCACGGGGCGTACGCCGCGCAGCAGCTTGGTGTCGTCCTCGGTGGGACCGCGCTGGCCGATCACGGTCTGGGCGGGTGGCGCGCCGTCGAGGCGGACCCGGGGCAGGACCTGGGTCGTGCCGACATCCTCGCCCGGGCCGCCGTCGAGTCCGACGCCCGCGTCCCGCACCGCGTGCAGGAGCTGGGTGGTGGCGCCGGCCGTGCCGCCCGGTGCGGTGCGACCGCTCCACACCACGGGCGCCCGGCGTCTGGCACCGGCGGCCGAGCCCTGGAGGGCGGGGATGCGCGCGGTGTCGGCCATGGCGTTGCCTGCCGTGGGCGCGGCGAGCTGTACGCGAAAGCTGGCGTGGTTGACGATGACCTGCGCGGGATCGCACGGCACCTTGACCGAGCTCAGGCCCGGCTCGTCATCGAAACCCGGCGAGCGTCCCCCCGTAGGCGTGCGGGGTGTTCTGGTGTCCACGCTCATCTAACCGAGTGACTCGCGGGAAAGACACTGCCTTGACCGGGTCGATCTGTCCGAGACCCGTCAAAAGATCACGGGAGCCGGCCAAGTCGTACGGAGGGTCAGGCCTTGCCCCGGGGTGGCGCGGAGGTGGACCGGCACGCCCCGGGGCAGCGGGACTCAGCCGCGGCGGCGGGCCGCTTCCCACAGGACGACACCGGCCGCGACACCGGCGTTCAGCGACTCCGCGCCGCCCGGCATCGGGATGCGCGCCCGGACGTCACAGGTCTCGCCGACCAGCCGCGACAGGCCCTTGCCCTCGCTGCCGACGACGATCACGACCGGGCCGTCCAGCGCCTCGACGTCCTGCAGCTCCAGCTCGCCGTCCGCGGCCAGACCGACGACCGTCAGACCGGCCTTCTGGTACGACTCCAGGGTCCGGGTCAGGTTGGTGGCGCGGGCGACCGGCGTACGGGCCGCGGTGCCCGCCGACGTCTTCCACGCACCGGCCGTCATCCCGGCCGCCCGGCGCTCCGGCACGACCACACCGTGGCCGCCGAAGGCACACACGGAGCGGACCACGGCGCCGAGGTTGCGCGGGTCGGTGACGCCGTCGAGCGCGACGATCAGCGGGGCGTCGCCGTCGTCGAAGGCGGCCGCGGCCAGGTCCTCGGGGTGCGCGTAGTCGTACGGCGGGACCTGGAGGACCAGGCCCTGGTGGTTGAGACCGTTGGTCATCCGGTCGAGTTCGGGGCGCGGCGCCTCCATCAGGTGGACGTCGCCGCGCTCCGTGGCGAGCTGGAGTGCGGCGCGCACCCGCTCGTCGGTGTCGATGAACTGCTGGACGTAGAGGGTCGTCGCGGGCACCCCGTCGCGCAGCGCCTCGAAGACCGGGTTACGGCCGACGACCAGTTCGGCCGTGCCCTTGGCGCCACCACGGCGCGGGGCCGGGCGGCGCGCCGCGGTCTGCTTCGCCTTGGCGTTGGCGATGCGGTTCTTGACGTGTCCCTTGCGCGCGGAGGCGGGCGGGGTCGGGCCCTTGCCCTCCAGGCCCCGGCGCCGCTTGCCGCCGCTGCCGACCTGCGCGCCCTTCTTGTTGGACGTGCGGCGGTTCCTGCGCTGGCTGTTGCCGGCCATGGGTCACCTGTTTCTTCACTGCTCTCGACGTCTCGCGACGTGGAGTGGGTACGTACGTATGGAATGAGTGTCGCCCGCGGCCACCGGGACGGTCGAATCCGGGTGGCCGGCGGCGGGCGGGGCGGGGGTCAGGACAGCGACCAGCGCGGGCCCGAGGGGGTGTCCTCGATGGCCAGTCCGGACTGCTGGAGCTGGTCGCGGATGGCGTCGGCGGTGGCGTAGTCCTTGCGGGAGCGGGCGGCCTGGCGCTGTTCGAGGACCAGCCGGACCAGCGAGTCGACCACGCCGTGGAGGTCTTCGCCGCGGTCCGTGCCGCCGCCGGACCAGCGCTCGTCGAGCGGGTCCAGGCCGAGCACCCCGAGCATCGCCCGAAGCTCCGCCAGCCGGGCCACCGCCGCTTCCTTGTCGTCGGCGGTCAGTGCGGAGTTGCCCTGGCGGACGGTGGTGTGCACGATCGCCAGCGCCTGCGGGACGCCCAGGTCGTCGTCCATCGCCTCGGCGAAGGCCGGCGGGACCGCGTCCGCCGGCTCGACCACACCGGCCTTCTCGACGACCCGCTGGACGAAGCCCTCGATCCGCGCGAACGCGGACTCGGCCTCGCGCAGCGCCTCCTCGCTGTACTCGATCATCGACCGGTAGTGCGGGGTGCCGAGGTAGTAGCGCAGCACGATCGGGCGCCAGCGCTTGACCATCTCGGAGACGAGGACGGAGTTGCCCAGCGACTTGGACATCTTCTCGCCGCTCATGGTCACCCAGGCGTTGTGCGACCAGTAGCGGGCGAAGTCGTCGCCGAAGGCCTTGGCCTGCGCGATCTCGTTCTCGTGGTGCGGGAAGACGAGGTCGACGCCGCCGCCGTGGATGTCGAAGGCGGAGCCCAGGTACTTGTGGGCCATCGCCGAGCACTCCAGGTGCCACCCGGGGCGGCCACGGCCCCAGGGGGTCTCCCAGCTGGGCTCGCCCTCCCTGGCCGCCTTCCACATCGCGAAGTCGCGCGGGTCCCGCTTGCCGGTCTCGCCCTCGCCCTCCGGCTGGCGGAGGTTGTCCAACTCCTGGTTGGACAGCTGGAGATACTCGGGGAAGGACCGCACGTCGAAGTAGACGTTGCCGTCGGCGGCGTAGGCGTGGCCGCGCTCGATCAGGCCGCGCATCATCTCGATCATCTCGGGGACGTGACCGGTGGCGCGCGGCTCGTAGGTGGGACGCAGGCAGCCGAGGGAGTCGTAGGCCGTGTTGAAGGCGACCTCGTTCTCGTAGCCGATCGCCCACCACGGGCGGCCCTGCTCGTCGGCCTTCTTGATGATCTTGTCGTCGATGTCCGTGACATTGCGCACGAACGTCACGTCATAGCCGCGGTACTCGAACCAGCGGCGCATGATGTCGAAGTTCAGTCCCGACCTGATGTGCCCGATGTGCGGGGCAGCCTGCACGGTCGCGCCACACAGGTAGATCGAGACACAGCCCGGCACGAGCGGGGTGAAGTCGCGAATCTGCCGGGCGCTGGTGTCGTACAGGCGAATCGTCACGGAACCAGGGTAGTCGGAACGAGGCAGTGCCCCGCGACCCATTGGGTCACGGGGAAACAGATCCGTCACAACCGTCCGGTTCGCCGGAAGTGTCGCTCCCCGGGGCGGGCCCGGGGCCCGCTCAGATGCTGCCCACCACCTTGCGCGGGGTGATCCGCACCACGACCCGCTGGGCGTCCTCGGCCGACGCCGGGTTGAACTCCGCGTACGGCTTGCCGGTGTACTTCCGCGACAGCTCGTCGATCAGCTCCGGCCCGCCCTCGGTGCTGAGCGAGGCGGAGCCGCGGACCTCGGCGTAGGTGTACGGGGCGTCGAAGGGCTGGACGAGGACGGAGACCCGGGGGTCGCGGCGGAGGTTCATCTCCTTGCGGCGGCCGATGGTCGTCGAGAACAGCAGGTCGTCACCGTCCCGCTTCACCCAGACCGGGGAGGCCTGCGGGCTGCCGTCGGGCTGGACGGTCGTCACGGTCACGAAGACCGGGGAGTCGAGGAGCTGCTTGAGGTCGTCGGACAGGGTGGCGGTCACAACGGGTCCTTCCTGCGGGGCCGTTCCGAGGAACACGGGTACTCCGATGGTGCCCCCAACACCCGTGCGGGGCGCGGGGCAGCCCCCCCCAACCGGGGGGGGGGCGGGGCCCCCCCCGCCCGGCCCGGGCCGCCGGGCCCCCGCCGGCCCGGCGGGTCCACCAAGCCCGGGGGGCCCCGGGCCCGCCC
>NZ_JBHYPE010000050.1:0-48208 GCF_042746015.1 Streptomyces sp. NPDC058773 | reverse complement strand
CCCCGCGCAGCGGACCCCCGCCCGCCGCAGGCGACACGGCGAGGGCACCGCGAAGCGGGCCACAAACGGCGAGCAACCACCACGGCGGAAAAGCCAAAAACGTGGGCTGCCAGCAAAGCGCAGCCTGGGCAGCTACCGGGAGAGCTGGGAGTCGATGATGCGGGCCCACTCCTCGACCACCCGCGCCCGCCGGGCCGAATCGTCGGTCAGCAGGTTCGCGAGGCCCAGCCCACGGGCCATGTCCAGAAGTCCCTGGACCGTCTCCCGGACGCCGGGCACCGTTTCGTCGGCCTCCAGGAGCGCCACCGCCGTGCGATGCGCCTCGCGGCCGACGCGGGACTCCAGGGCGGTGACCCGATCGCGGAGTTGCTCCTCGTCGGAGGCGGCCACCCACAGGTGGAGCGCGGCGCGGAAGAGCGGGCCCGTGTAGAGGCCGACGAGTTCCTGGACGACGATGCGGGTGCGGGCGACGGAGCCGGCCGGCGGCAGGTTGCCGGCGACGGCCTTGACGGCGGTTTGGCGCTTTTCCGCGACATGTTCGACGGCGGCCGTGAAGAGGTCCTCGCGGGTGCGGAAGTGGTGCTGGGCGGCGCCCCGGGAGACGCCGGCCCGTTCGGCGACCACGGAGACCGTGCTGCCGCTCCAGCCGCGTTCCGCCAGGCAGGAGACGGCGGCCTCCAGCAGTTTGAGGCGGGTGGCCCGGCTGCGTTCCTGCTGGGGCTGCTTGGGCCCGCGGGCGGGGGTCAGCGCGCCCATGCGGGGGCCCGTCGCTCCAGGAAGGCGGTCATGCCCTCGCGGGCCTCGGCGGAGCCGAAGAGCCGGGCGGACTGTTCGGCGAGCGCCTCGGTGTCGCGGTCGAAGGCGGCCAGCACCGGGGCGGTGACCAGCTGCTTCGATTCGGCCAGGCCCTGGGGGGAGCCCTTGCGCAGGCCGTCCAGTACGGGCGCGAGGCCGGTGTCGACGTCGTCGGCGGCGAGGGTGACCAGGCCGATCCGGGCAGCCTCCGCCGCGCCGAACTTCTCGCCGGTGAGGTAGTAGCGGCCGGCCGCCCGGGGGTCCAGGCGCGGCAGCAGCGGCAGGGAGATGACGGCGGGGGCGAGGCCGAGGCGGGCCTCGGTGAAGGCGAAGGTGGCGTCCGGGCCGGCCGCGGAGATGTCGCAGGCGCCGAGCAGGCCCAGACCGCCGGCCCGGACGTGTCCGGTGACCCGGGCGACGACCGGTTTGGGCAGCTCCACGATCGCGCGCAGCAGACGGGCCAGGCCCAGCGGGCCGTCCTTCGCGGTGCCCGCGGTGGCCTCGGTGAGGTCCGCGCCGGCGCAGAACGTGCCGCCGGTGTGGGTGAGGACGACGGCGCGGGTGTCGTCGTCGGCCGCGGCGTCCGTGAGTGCCTGGTGGAGTTCGGCCACCAGACGGGTGGAGAGGGCGTTGCGGTTGTGCGGGGAGTCCAGGGTGAGGGTGGTGATGCCGCGTTCGTGGGAGCGCGGGACCAGGGGTGTGGCGGGTGCGTCGGTGATGGAGGCGTCGGTCATCGGGGCGTCGAGCTCCTTTCCCTGGCGCGCAGTTCGCGCCGCAGGATCTTTCCGGTGGTGGCGCGCGGCACGCCGGCCAGGAATTCCACGCGGCGCACCTTCTTGTACGGGGCGACCCGTTCGGCAACGTACGCGATCACCTCGTCCTCGCTCAGCCGGGCCCCCCGCTGCCGCACCACGAACGCCTTGGGCACCTCGTTGCCGTCCTCGTCCAGGACGCCGATGACCGCGGCGTCGGCGATCGCGTCATGGCCGAGCAGCAGCGCTTCGAGGTCGGCGGGGGCGACCTGGAAACCCTTGTATTTGATCAACTCCTTGACGCGGTCGACGACATGGAGCCAGCCGTCGCCGTCGGTCCGGCCGACATCTCCGGTGTGCAGCCAGCCGTCGGGGTCGATCATCGCGTCGGTCTCGGCGGGCCGTCCCAGATAGCCCTTCATGACCTGGGGGCCGCGGATGAGGATCTCGCCGGTCGCCCCCGGGCCCACGTCCTCGCCGGTCTCCAGGGACACCAGACGCATCTCGGTGTTGGGGAGCAGCTTGCCGACGGCGCCGGGCGGCGGGTTGGGCGCGTCGAGGGGGACGCAGTGGGTGCCGGGCGAGAGTTCGGTCATGCCGTACCCCTGGAGTACGGGCGGCAGGCCGAGACGGCGGGAACAGGCCGCGGCCAGGTCGGCGTCCAGGGGTGCCGCGGCGGAGACCAGGTAGCGCAGGGAGGAGAGGTCGTAGTCGGCGACCAGGGGGTGTTTGGCGAGGGCGAGCACGATCGGGGGTGCGATGTAGACGGCGGTGATGCGGTGCTGCTCGATGGTGGCGAGGAACTGCCGCAGGTCGAAACGGGGCAGGACGACGACGGTGGCGCCGTTGCGCAGCGGGGCGTTCATCAGCGCGGTCAGCCCGTAGATGTGGAAGAACGGCAGCACGGCCAGTACCCGGTCGTCGGGGCCGTTGGAGATCAGCGGGGCGAGCTGGGCGAGGTTGGTGGCGATGCTGCGGTGGGTGAGCATCACGCCCTTGGGGCTGCCGGTGGTGCCGGAGGAGTAGGGCAGTGCGGCCAGGTCGTGGGACGGGTCGAGGGTGACGGACGGTTCCGGGTCGGTGCAGGCGGCCAGGTCTCTGACGGAGCGGTGGCCGGGTGCGCTGTCGCAGACCAGGATCTCGGCGATCCGGCCGGTCCGCCGGGCGGCAGCGCGGGCGGTGTCCAGCAGCGCCGACACGGTCACGATCCAGCGGGCCCCGGAGTCCCGGAGCTGCTGGGTGAACTCGCCCTCGGTGGCCAGCGGATGGACGGTGGTGACCGCCGCCCCGCAGCGGGAGGCGGCGTAGAACACGACCGGGAAGAGCACGGTGTTCGGGCTGTGCAGGGCCAGCACATCGCCCTTGCGGACGCCGGACGCCGCCAGGGCGGCCGCGATCCGGCGGCTGAGGCGGTCCAGTTCGGCGTAGCCGATGGTGGTGCCGTCGAGGCCGTCGATCAGCGCGGGCCGGTCGCCGTGGTCCGCCGCCCGCCCGAGGACGGCCTCGTGGATCGGCAGCTCTACGGGGGTGACGTCGGCGTACTCGCTGTGGAACACGTGGAACACCATGCCTGGGCCTTCCCTTCGGCGGGGGTGCGGCGGGTGCGGCGCCGCCCCGCCGGCCGGGACGGGCCGCCCGGCCGGCTCGGTCAGCATCCCGTCCTCAGTACGACTTGGGCAGCCCCAGGGACTGGTGCGAGACAAAGTTGAGGATCATTTCGCGGCTGACCGGCGCGACCCTCGCCACCCGGGCGGCGGTGATCATCGAGGCGAGACCGTACTCCTTTGTGAGGCCGTTGCCGCCGAGGGTGTGGACGGCCTGGTCGACGGCGTGCACCGCGGCCTCGGCCGCCGCGTACTTGGCCATGTTGGCGGCCTCGCCCGCGGCCAGGTCGTCGCCCGCGTCGTAGAGGTGGGCGGCCTTCTGCGTCATCAGCCGGGCCAGCTCCAGTTCGATATGGGCCTGGGCGAGCGGGTGGGCGAGGGCCTGGTGGGCGCCGATCGGCTGCTGCCACACCTGGCGGGTACGGGCGTAGTCGACGGCCCGGCCGAGGGCGTGGCGGCCCATGCCGAGGGCGAAGGCGGCGGTCATGATCCGCTCCGGGTTGAGGCCGGCGAAGAGCTGGAGGAGTCCGGCGTCCTCGTCGCCGACCAGCGCCTCGGCGGGCAGCCGTACGTCGTCCAGGGTCAGTTCGAACTGCTTCTCCGGGGCGGAGAGTTCCATCGCGATCGGGCTGCGGCCGAAGCCGGGGGTGTCGCGCGGCACGATGAACAGGCACGGCTTGAGGCGGCCGGTCCGGGCGTCCTCGGTGCGGCCGACGATGAGGGTGGCGTCGGCGATGTCGACGCCCGAGATGAACACCTTGCGGCCGTTGAGGACCCAGTCCGTGCCGTCACGACGGGCGGTGGTCGTGATGCGGTGCGAGTTGGAGCCGGCGTCCGGTTCGGTGATGCCGAAGGCCATCTTGCGGGTGCCGTCGGCGAGGCCCGGGAGCCAGGCCCGCTTCTGGTCCTCGGTGCCGAAGCGGGCGATGACCGTGCCGCAGATGGCGGGCGAGACGACCAGCATCAGCAGCGGGCAGCCGGCGGCGCCCAGCTCCTCCAGCACGAGGGCCAGTTCGACGATGCCGCCGCCTCCGCCGCCGTACTCCGTGGGGAGGTTGACGCCGAGGTAGCCGAGCTGGGCGGCCTCCCTCCAGAGTTCGTCGGTGGGGGTGCCCTCCGCCACTACGCGGGCGAAGTATTCCCGGCCGTAGCGGTTGCCCAGGGCAGCGACGGCTTTGCGGAGGGCGCGGTGTTCCTCGGATTCGATCGTCGGGGTTCCCATGGGGGTCTCCTCGGGGTCGTCGGTTCCGGTGGCGGGTGCGGTTGCGTTCGCGCTTGCGGTTGCGGGTCCCGTTGCGTTGCCGGGTGCGGCGCCGTCTCCCGCCTTCGGCGGTGAGGGGTGAGTGGGGGTGGGGCCCGGGTGTGTGGGGCGGGCGGTGTCGGGGCCTCCGGTGAGGGGCAAGACCCGGGTGCGTCGTGGTCAGTCCGTGACGACGGCCAGGAGGGTGCCTACTTCGACCTGTTGGCCGGGCTCGACGGGGAGGGTGGTGAGGGTGCCGGCGGTGGGGGCGGTGATCTTGTGTTCCATCTTCATGGCCTCCAGCCACAGCAGGGGGCGGCCGGCCTCGACGCGGTCGCCCTCGGTGAGGCCCGGGGCGATCCGGACGACCGTGCCGGGCATCGGCGCCAGCAGGGAGCCGGGTTCCGTACGGGCGGTGGGGTCGGGGAAGCGGGGCAGTGCGGTGAAGGTGTACGCGCTGGGGGCGGTGGCGCCGCCCGGCAGTGGTGGGGAGTCGACATGGACCCGGTCGCCGTGGCGGGTGACCGTGAACGGGCGTCGTAGTCCGTCGACTTCGAGCACGACCTCGTCCGGGCCGTGGGCGAGGAGCCTGATGCCGGGGAAGTCGTCGGCGTGCAGGCCCTCCCGGCCCAGGCGGTAGCGAATGGTGTGCTCGGTGTCGCCGCAGGCGTAGGTCTTGGTCTGGGGGCCGGAGGGGACGTTGCGGAAACCGCCGAAGCGGGAGCGGCCGTGGGCGTCGGCGAGGGCGGCGGCGAGCGCGAAGACCGGTGCGCCGTCGGCGTCGCTGCGGGTCAGTTCGGCGAGGTGGCGGTCGTAGAAGCCGGTGTCCAGGGCGGCGGGGGCGGTGAACTCCGGGTGGCGCAGGGAGCGGACGAGCAGGTCGCGGTTGGTGACCGGGCCGTGGATACGGGCCCGCTCCAGGGCGCCGGCCAGCTTCCGTACGGCCTCGTCCCGGGTCGGTGCCCAGGCGATGACCTTGGCCAGCATCGGGTCGTAGTGGACGCCGATGGTGTCGCCGTCGGTGACGCCGGAGTCCAGCCGGACGCCGTCGGGCAGCGCCAGCCGGTGCAGGGTGCCGGTCTGCGGCTGCCAGCCGGCCGCCGGGTCCTCGGCGTAGAGCCGCGCCTCGACGGCGTGCCCGTGGGGCGGCGGCGGTACGGCGTCCAGGGGGCGGCCCTCGGCGATGCTCAGCTGGAGGGCGACCAGGTCGAGGCGGTGTACGGCCTCGGTGACCGGGTGTTCGACCTGGAGGCGGGTGTTCATCTCCAGGAAGTACGCCCGTCCGGTGCGGTCGACGAGGAACTCGACGGTGCCCGCGCCGCGGTAGTCGATGGCGCGGGCGGCCCGCTCCGCGGCCTGATGGAGGGTGGAGCGCAGTTCCACGGACAGTCCGGGGGCCGGGGCCTCCTCGATGACCTTCTGGTGGCGGCGCTGGAGGGAGCAGTCGCGGGTGCCGAGGGTCCAGACCGTCCCGTGCCCGTCGGCGAGGATCTGCACCTCGACATGGCGTCCGCCGACGACGTAGGGCTCGACGAACACCTCGCCGTCACCGAAGGCCGCCGCCGCCTCCGCCGCCGCGGCCTTCAACTCGCCTTCCAGCGCTTCCGGTGCGGTGACGATGCGCATACCGCGGCCGCCGCCGCCCGCCGCGGCCTTCACCAGCAGCGGCAGTTCGGCCGCGGTGACCTGGCCGGGGTCGACGGGGGCCAGCAGCGGCACCCCGGCCCGGTCCATCAGCTCCTTGGCGCGTGTCTTGGAGGCCATTGCCTCGATGGCGGCCGGTGGCGGGCCGATCCAGGTCAGGCCGGCGTCGGTCACCGCCGTGGCGAAGCCGGCGTTCTCGGAGAGAAAGCCGTAGCCGGGGTGGACCGCGTCGGCGCCGGCCGCCAGGGCGGCCCGTACCAGCAGGTCGGCGCGCAGATAGGTGTCGGCCGGGGCGTCGCCCGGGAGCCGTACGGCGGTGTCGGCCTCCCGGACGTGCGGGGCGCCGGCGTCCGCGTCCGAGTGCACGGCGACGGTGGAGATGCCCAGTTCGCGGCACGTGCGGAAGACCCGCCGGGCTATTTCGCCGCGGTTGGCGACGAGGAGGGAACGGATCACTTCTGCCTCACATCCGGAAGACGCCGAAGCCGCCCCGTGCGCCCTCGACCGGGGCGTTGTGGAGGGCGGACAGGCACAGGCCGAGGACGGTGCGGGTGTCGCGGGGGTCGATGACGCCGTCGTCGTAGAGCCGCCCGGACAGGAACATCGGCAGCGACTCCGACTCGATCTGCTGCTCGACCATCGCGCGCAGCCCGGCATCGGCCTCGTCGTCGTACGGCTGTCCCTTGGCGGCGGCCGAGGCCCGGGCGACGATCGAGAGCACCCCGGCCAGCTGCTGGGGTCCCATGACGGCCGATTTGGCGCTCGGCCAGGCGAACAGGAAGCGGGGGTCGAAGGCGCGGCCGCACATGCCGTAGTGGCCGGCGCCGTAGGAGGCGCCCATGAGGACGGAGAGGTGCGGGACCTTCGAGTTCGACACCGCGTTGATCATCATCGCGCCGTGTTTGATGATGCCGCCCTGCTCGTACTCCTTGCCGACCATGTAGCCGGTGGTGTTGTGGAGGAAGAGGAGGGGGATGTCGCGCTGGTTCGCCAGCTGGATGAATTGCGCGGCCTTCTGGGACTCCGCGCTGAAGAGAACGCCCTGCGCGTTGGCGAGGATGCCGACCGGGTAGCCGTGCAGCTCGGCCCAGCCGGTGGTCAGGCTCGTCCCGTACAGCGGTTTGAACTCGTCGAAGTCCGAGCCGTCCACGAGCCGGGCGATGACCTCGCGGGGGTCGAACGGCGCCTTGAGGTCACCGGGGACGATGCCCAGCAGCTCTTCCTCGTCGTACTTCGGGGGCGTCGCCGGGCCCGGATCGGGCTGTGGTTTGCGGTGGTTGAGGCGGGCGACCACCCGCCGGGCCTGGCGCAGCGCGTCCGGTTCGTCCACCGCGAAGTGGTCGGCGAGCCCGGAGGTGCGGGCGTGCATCTCGGCGCCGCCCAGCGACTCGTCGTCGCTCTCCTCACCGGTGGCCATCTTCACCAGCGGCGGACCGCCCAGGAACACCTTCGCGCGCTCCTTGACCATGATGACGTGGTCGGACATCCCCGGGACGTACGCGCCGCCCGCGGTCGAGTTGCCGAAGACCACGGCGACGGTCGGGATACCGGCCGCGGACAGCCGGGTGAGGTCCTTGAACAGCGCCCCGCCCGGGATGAAGATCTCCTTCTGGCTGGGCAGGTCGGCGCCGCCGGACTCGACGAGCGAGATCACCGGGAGGCGGTTGGCGAAGGCGATCTCGTTGGCCCGCAGCGCCTTCTTCAGCGACCAGGGGTTGCTGGCGCCGCCGCGCACCGTCGCGTCGTTGGCGGTGATCAGGCACTCCACGCCCGCGACCGTGCCGATGCCGGTGACCAGCGAGGCGCCGACCTGATAGTCGCTGCCCCAGGCCGCCAGCGGCGACAGCTCCAAAAACGGGGTGTCCGGGTCGACGAGCAGCTCGATCCGCTCCCGGGCCAGCAGTTTGCCGCGCTTGCGGTGCCGGGCGACGTACTTCTCACCGCCGCCCGCGGTCGCCTTGGCGTGTTCGGTCTCGATCTCCGCCAGCTTCGCGAGCATCGCCGTACGACGCTCCGCGTACTCGGCGCCCGACGGGTCGAGCCCGGTTCCGAGCACGGTCACCACAACACCTCCGGTAGGTCCATGTGCCGCGAACGCAGCCACTCCCCCACGGCCTTGGCCTGGGGATCGAACCGGGCCTGCGCGGCGACGCCCTCGCCGAGCAGCCCGTCGACGACGAAGTTGAGCGCCCGCAGATTCGGCAGTACGTGGCGGTCGACCGGCAGGTCCGCGGTTTCGGGGAGCAGTTGCCGGAAGCGCTCGACGGTCAGCTCGTGCGCCAGCCAGCGCCAGGCCGGCTCGCTGCGGGCCCACACCCCGACGTTCGCCGAGCCGCCCTTGTCGCCGCTGCGGGCTCCGGCGACCCGGCCGAGCGGCCCGCGCCGGGTGGCCCCGGCGGGCAGCGGCTCGGGCAGCGGCGGATCGGGAAGTCGCGTCAACTCCCTTGCTTCGGGCGCCGGTTGGATGCCGATACGGATGCCGTCCGGCAGCACGGCGAGGTGCGGTACCTCGGCCGCGGCGACCGGCGCCGCCTCGAAGACCCCGTAGGGGGTGCCCTTGCCGGGCGGTGCGGTGACATGGAAGCCGGGGTAGCTGGCCAGCGCCAGTTCGACGGCGGCGCCGCTGACCGCCCGCCCCACCGCGTCCTGGTCGGGGTCCCGCACCACGAGGCGCAGCAGTGCGCTCGCCTCCTCCTGGACCGCCGCGTCATCCCGGTCGGTGCGGGCCAGCGTCCAGCGCACCTCGGCCGGGCGGCGCTCCGCGGCGTCGAGGGCCGCCTCCATCTGCCGGCGGACCAGCGCGGCCTTGGCCGGTACGTCCAGCCCGGTCAGTACGAAGGTGACCTCGTTGCGCCAGCCGCCGAGGCGGGTCAGCCCGGCCTTGAGGTCCGGCGGCGGCGCCTCACCGCGTACTCCGTCGATCCGGACCCGGTCCGGCGCCTCCTGGGTCAGCCGTACGGTGTCCAGCCGCGCCGTCACGTCCGGCCCGGGGTAGCGGGCCCCGGCCGTCTCGTACAGCAGCTGGGCGGTGACCGTGCCGGTGGTCACCGCGCCGCCGGTGCCCGGGTGCTTGGTGATCACCGAGCTGCCGTCGGCGGCGATCTCGGCGAGCGGGAAGCCGGGACGCAGCAGGTCGTGGGCGTCGAAGAAGGAGTAGTTGCCGCCGGTGGCCTGGGTTCCGCATTCCAGGACGTGCCCGGCGGCCACCGCACCGGCCAGCTGGTCCAGATCCTCCGGCCGCCAGCCGAAGTGCGCCTGGGCCGCGCCGCTGACCAGCGCGGCATCGGTGACCCGCCCGGTCACCACCACATCGGCACCGGCCCGCAGACAGGCGGCGATGCCCCCGCCGCCCAGGTAGGCGTTGGCGGTCAGCACCCCCTCGCCCCACCCCCCGCGGGCCAGCAGGTCATCGCCCTCCACATGCGCCACGGAGACCGGCACCCCGGCCTTGTCCGCCAACTCCCGTACGGCCTCGGCGAGTCCGGCCGGATTCAGTCCGCCCGCGTTGGCGACGATCCGCACCCCGCGCTCGACGGCCAGCCCGAGCCCGTCCTCCAACTGCCGCAGAAAGGTCCTGGCGTAGCCGCGGGTGGGGTCCTTCAGCCGGTCCCGGCCGAGGAT
The DNA here is from genome assembly GCF_042746015.1 of Streptomyces sp. NPDC058773. NCBI lineage: Bacteria > Bacillati > Actinomycetota > Actinomycetes > Kitasatosporales > Streptomycetaceae > Streptomyces > Streptomyces sp. NPDC058773. The sequence goes on along the minus strand of NZ_JBHYPE010000050.1, from coordinate 38,552 downwards.
CAGCATGGTCAGCTCGGCGAGATAGTCCCCGGTCAGCACGTCCAGCGGCCCGCCGGTGAGCATCTCGCGCAGCGCGTCGAAGCGGTCGCCGTAGAAGCCGGAGGCGTTGCCGACGCGGAGGAGGGCGGGGTCGGCGCCGATGGGGCGGAGGGGGTGGGTGAGGTCTGTGGGGCCGCCTTGGCCGGCGGGATCTTCCTCGCCCGCGCGGTCCCCCACGCCGCCTATGTGGCCGCCGCTCATGAGGCACCGCCACGGGACGACGGTTCGCGGCCCTTCCCCGGGGGTCCCGCGAAGGCCTGCGCGATCTCCAGCCACCGCTGTGCGTCCGCCCCTTCGGCACGCAGGGACGGCAGATCGGCCCGGTGCGCCCGCTGCGTCACCAGCAGGCAGAACTCCAGCGCCTCACCGGTCACCCGCTGCCCGGCCGCCGGCGGCCCGTACTCCCACACCGTGCCGTCCGGCGCCCGCAGCTCGACCCGGAACTCCTCGGCGGGCGGGGTGAGCTGGTGCGCCGCGAAGGAGAAGTTGCGGGCCCGTACGCCGATCCGGGCGACATGGCGCAGCCGGGCGGTGGGGGTGCGGGTGACACCCAGCGCGTCGGCGACGTCCTGGCCGTGCGCCCAGGTCTCCATCAGCCGCCCGGTGGCCATCGACGCCACGCTCATCGGCGGGCCGTACCACGGCAGTTTCTCCCCCGCCGGCCGCTCGCCGAGCACCCGGAGCAGCTCCTCGCGGCCGGCCCGCCAGTCCGCGAGCAGCTCCGCGGGCGGCGTCCGCGCACCGGCCTCGGCGGCCTCGTCGACGAAGGTCAGCGGCGCGGCGAGGGCCTCCTGCGCGGCGCGCGTGAAGCCCTCCGGGTCGGTGGCCGAGCACAGCGCCTGCCGGTCGGTCCAGGCCAGATGGGCGATCTGGTGGGTGACGGTCCAGCCCTCGGCGGGCGTCGGGGCCGCCCAGCGCTCGGCCGGCAGCCCGGCGACCAGTGCGTCCAACTCCTCGCTCTCCGCCCTGAGATCCGCCAGTACGGCGCCGGGATCGGACACGCGACACTCCCCTCATCCGCCCAACTCCCGTGTGAGCGAGGCGGGTTGGCATACGACGACGGCCGCGGCGAAGCGCTGCGGCCGTACGGGTGCGGTGTGGTGCGGGTGCGTTCCGAGCGTGGCAGCGCCACCGGAAACAATCAAGCACGCCTGCATGATTTTTTGGTCGGGAAACGGGCCGCACCCGGCGGCCCGTTGGTCAGCTGTGTGCCCCCGCGCTTCGTACGGCCCCCACGCTCGCGATCACGACCAGGCCGATCGCCACCACCTCGGCCCAGCCCAGCGCCTGGTGCAGGACGAGGAAGCCGGCGGTGGCCGCGGCGGCCGGCTCCAGGCTCATCATCACCGCGAAACCGGCGGCCGGCAGCTTGCGCAGGGCGAGGAGTTCGAGGGTGTAGGGCAGGACGGAGGACATCAGGGCGACCGCGGCGCCCAGCCCCAGCGTGACCGGGTCGAGCAGTGCCGAGCCCGCGCTCGCGACGCCGAACGGCAGGCTGAGCAGCGCCGCGACGGTCATCGCCAGGGCCAGCCCGTCCGCCTGCGGGAAGCGCTGTCCCGTACGGGCGGAGAGCAGGATGTACGCGGCCCACAGCCCGCCGGCCGCCAGCGCGAAGCCCGCTCCGGCGAAGTTGAGCCCGTCGAGTCCCTCGCGTCCCAGCAGCACCACACCGCCCAGTGCCAGCGTCGCCCACAACAGGCTCAGCATCCGGCGGGAGGTCGCCACCGACAGGATCAGCGGCCCGAGGAACTCCAGGGTGACCGCGGCGCCCAGCGGGATGCGGTCGATGGCCTGGTAGAAGAGCGAGTTCATGCCGGCCAGTGCGACGCCGAAGGCCAGCACCGTGGCCCAGTCGCCCCGCGCATGCCCGCGCACCTTGGGGCGGCAGAAGACCAGCAGCACCAGCGCGGCGACCACCAGCCGCAGGGTGACCACGCCCAGCGCACCGGCCCGCGGGAAGAGCAGCACCGCCACGGACGAGCCGAACTGCAGCGAGACGATGCCGCCGATGACCAGCGCCACCGACCCGATCCGCCCGCGCGCACCCGCCGCGCCGGCCTGTGCCTCCGCCGTCAGGACCTCGGGCGAGGGAGGTATCGGGTGCACCGGCCCCGCGCCGTCGCCGGGCGCGGTGTGAACGGATGGGGCGGACGGTGCGGACGGGGTGGGGGTGGCGGGGGTGCCGCCACCGGGGCTGGGACTCTCCGGCGAAGCATTCACGCCACCACGCTACGGCTCCCGCTTCCGGTCCGTGAAATGCCTTTTCTCCTGTTGTTATGCTCCGCACGCATGAGCATCGAGCTGCGTCATTTCCGCTGCTTTCTCGCCATCGCCGACACCCTGAGCATCACCCGCGCCGCCGAGCGGCTGCACCTGACCCAGCCCGCCGTCTCCCGCACCCTGCGGCAGCTGGAACAGGCCCTGGGCGTCCACCTCGTCGACCGCTCCACCCATCACCTCGTGCTCACCCCCGACGGCCTGTCCTTCCGCGACCGGGCCGCGGTCGCGGTGTCCGCCTTCGACCGGGCGCTCGGCTTCGCCCGTGGCGCCGCCTGGCCGCTGCGGCTCGGCCACGCCTGGTCGGCCGCCGGTACGGACACCACCGCGCTGCTCCGCCGCTGGCACGAGGAGCACCCGGCGACCCCGCTCGAACTCCTCCGCATCGACGACCGCACGGCCGGACTCGCCCGCGGCGACGTGGACGCGGCCCTGCTGCGCGGTGAGGTCCGCGCCCCCGGCCTGGTCACCGAGCGGCTGACCACCGAGCCCCGGGTGGCCGGGCTGCCCGCCGACGACCCGCTCGCCGCCCGCACCGTCCTCTCTCTCACCGAGCTCACCGACCGCACCATCGCCCTCAACACCGTCTCCGGCACCACCACCCTCGACCTGTGGCCCGCCGCCGCCCGCCCCACCTCGACGATCACCATCGGCAACACCGACGACTGGCTGGCCGCCATCACCGGCGGCCGCGCCGTGGGCGTCACCACCTCCGCCACCGCCGAGATGCACCCCCACCCCGCCATGGCCTACGTCCCCCTCACCGACGCCCCGCCCGTCCCCGTCGTCATCGCCTGGCGCGACGGCCCGGGGCACCCACGCATCCCGGATCTGATCCGGCTGGCGCATGAGGTGATGGGGCGCCACGACGGACCGTGACGCGCTGCGGCGGCACCGATACGGGGGTGAGGGGGCCTCGGCGGTACCGGAACCGAGGCGGGGCGGCCATCCCTGAGACCCGGCCGGGCATCCACTACGGGACGGCCCCGACAGGTCCCTGACAACGACCGGGGGCGCGTCTCGTTCGCGTGGACGACGAGGCGGCGGCAGACGGACCGGACCCTGGATACGGCTTCTTGACCGCCGCCATCCCGTACGCCACGGCCTGCGGGGCGCCGGCGCCAGGACCGTCAGCGCACCCACCAGAGAGGATCGCCGTGAGCACCCCGGGACCGGACTCCGTCGCGCCGCCCGCCGGAGACATGCGTCATCCGCGCATCCGGCAGGCATTACGCAGCACCGAACTCCTCGTCGGCTGCTATGCCGCGCTCAGCGCGCTCACCCTCGTCGCCATCATCCTGCTGCGCCATCACCCCGACCTCGTCACGGACGCGGTGTGGGTGCGCGTCTCCATCGTGGTCGCCACCTCGCTGCTGATGGTCTCGTTCGCGGCACGGACGCGCCGCGGCCACAGCCGGTCCTACCTGCGGCTGCGGCTGGCATCCGGCATCATGCTGTCGGCCATCGCGGTCATCCTCGTGCTGCCCGGCACGTTCCCCCTGTGGCTGAAGGCCGAACAGGGCGTGTGCGGTGTGCTGTTGCTCGGCGTCGTCCTGATCGTGAACGGCAAGCGGATGCGGTCGGCGTTCGCCACCGGGTAGCGGCGACCGGCCCCGGCCGGTGTCCGGGCCTGACCGGGTGTCCGGCACCCAGCCACGCCCCGTCCTGGCTGACCGGCCGCCGACGGCACAGAGTTGGCCCACCCCGGCGCACCCGGCCGACACCAGCACTCCGTGCTCCCGCCGCCGGCCGCCGCCGTCCGCGATCCCCCGGAGGAGCAGCCGTGTCCGACTTCCCGTCCGCCTCCCCCGGCACCGACGAGACCCTCGCCCGACGCCTGCAGCGTCTGGAGGACAAGGAGTCCCTGCGTGCGCTGATGATCCACGGCTGGCGGGCGCTGGACCGCAAGGACTGGCGTGCCTGGATCGAGTGCTGGGCCGAGGACGCGGTCCTGGAGTTCGGTCCGTGGGAGTGGATTCACGGCAGGGAGGCGATCCTGGCCAAGGTCGTCGAGGCCGAGGCGGCGTACGCCGGCATGCAGCACCACATCCTCAACATGGACTTCGAGGTCCGGGGCGACCGGGCGACCGGCGTCGGCTACATGTGGTTCGTGGCCGTCGCCGATCCCGGCCGGACCGACTCGCCGTACGCCATGGGCGGCCCCTACGACTGGGACTTCGCCCGGGACGGCGGCGGTTGGCGCCTGACCCGCCAGCGGCTCGGCGTCTGGTGGACCACCGGCGAGGACACCCTCCGCTCCTTCACCACGGCTGACTAGGGCGCGTTCCGACGGTCGGTCGGCGCGTGCTCCCGTGCGATCCAGGACGCTTGCTGTCCTAGATCCCTTTTAGCGTGGGAGACGCCGGGGCGGAACACCCATTCCTCCCGAAGAGGCGATTGTTTCCATTTGCCGCTACCGCAAGGAGCATGTCGTGCATTTCGTTTCGATCCGCGTGATCACCGAGGACGTGGAACGCCTGGCCCGTTTCTATGAGCAGGTCACCGGCGTCTCGGCGGTGCGCCCTGCACCTGTCTTCGCGGAGCTGGCCCTGCCGTCCTGCGCCCTCGCCATCCAAGCGAAGGCGACACTGGAATTCGGGGCCGCTGCCGATAATCACTCCGTCATCATCGAGTTCCGTGTCGAGGACGTCGACACCGAGTACGAGCGGCTGAAGCCGCTGGTCAGCGAGTGGATACAGGAGCCGACCACGATGCCCTGGGGTAACCGCTCGATCCTGTTCCGCGACCCCGACGGCAACATCGTCAACCTCTTCACACCGGTCAGCGAGGAAGCCATCGCAAGGTTCAGCGGCCGTTGATGAACGCGGCTGAAGCCCGTCGGCAGCGAGCATGACGTTGTCTCACTCGGCGGGCCGGCGGGAGCTGGAGGACTCCCGACTCGACCGCCGAGGGCCGTCACGGAGTGAGCTGGTCGAAGGCGACCAGGAGTTGTTCCGGGCCGCGCAGGATGGCGTTCTCCCGGTACGGCGGCGGGTCGGTGACCAGGCGCGGCGACTGGAGCCTGCGGGCGAGGGCGGTGAGTGCTATCTGCGCCTCGGCGCGGGCGAGGGTGGCGCCGACGCAGTAGTGGATACCGCCGCCGAAGCCGAGATGGGCGTTGTCGCCGCGGTCGGGGACGAACCGTCCGGGGTCGTCGAAGCGGGTGGCGTCGCGGTTGCCCGCGGCGAGCAGGAGGCGGATGCGGGAGCCCTTGGGGATGGTGGTGCCGGCCAGGTCGATGTCGGCCAGGGCGCTGCGGCCGGACATCTGCACCGGCGGGTCGTAGCGCAGCACCTCCTCCACCAGCGGGGTGGCCAGGTCGGGATCGGTGCGCAGCCGGGCGAGGGCGTCGGGGTTGCGCAGCAGGGCGAGGGTGCCGTTGGCGATGAGGTTGACGGTGGTCTCGTGGCCGGCGATCAGCAGCAGACCGAGGGTGACGCGCAGCTGGACCGGGCCCATCACGTCGTCGGGGTCCTGGTGGAACATCAGGCCGGACAGCAGGTCGGATCCGGGATTGGCACGACGCTCGGTGATGAGCCCCTCCAGGTACTGGATCAACTCGCCGCGTGCCTGGTCCAGTTCGCGGAGTTCTTCCTCGGTCTGGGTGTCGACGGGGTCCAGGCCCCGGGTGAGGCGGCGGGCGATGCTGCCGAAGAGCGGCTCGTCCTCGCGGGGCACGCCGAGCAGTTCGCAGATCACCGTGACCGGCAGCGGGTAGGCGAGATCGGCGACGACGTCGAGCTGCCCGGGGTGGTCGCTGGTGTGGGCATCGAGAAGCCCGGCGACCAGTTCGCCGAGATGGTCGCGCATGCCCATGATCCGGGGGATGAACTCGTCGGTGACCACGCGGCGCAGCTGGTCATGGAGCGGCGGGTCCTGGAGGAGCAGGCTCCTGGCGCCCTTCGGGGCCTTGTTCTGCGGGTCGAGCCGGTCGGCGCTGCAGCGCGGGTCGTGCAGCAGCTGCCTGATCTCCCGGTAGCCGCCGACCAGCCAGGAACCGTCGTCCATGCGCAGGACCGGCTCCCGGCGTAGCCGGTCGTAGAACGGATAGGGGTCGGCGCGGTGCTCGTACCGCAGGACCTGGGCGAAGAGGCCGGTGGCCGAAGGTGCGGTGGAAGTCGTCATGGGAGGTCTCCGTTCACCGGTGTGCGGTCTGGGCGGGGGCGAGGGCTGAGGGCGTGCGGATGGCGTGCTCCGGGGCGCTGCCGGCATCACGGCCGGGGAAGCCGGCGTCGAGGGGGTCGAGCCGGTCCGGTCCGTCGGTGGCGCCCAGTTGGGGCGGGAACGGCGCGCGGGCTTCGATGAGGGCCGCGTAGCCGTCCAGCACACGCGGCGAGTCGACCGCCACGACACCGATCAGCCTGCCCTTGCGTCCGTACGCGGCGACGAACCGCCGCTGGTCGAGCGAGCCTTGCGTGACGACGACCTGATCGGCGACCGCGGGCACCCCGACGGACTTGAGGTAGCGGCCGAACTGCTGGGACCAGAAGGCGGGCAGCGGCTGGTGGGCGCGCCGTTCACCCGGCCCATGGGTGAGGTTGTACGCGGCGGTGCGGGCCTGGGCGAGGGCGTTGTCCCAGTGGTCCAGGCGCAGCAGCCGCCCGGGGTAGAGGGGGTGCGGCCAGCGGGCGACGTCCCCGGCGACGAAGACCTCCTCGACCGGGCTGCCGTCGGTGGCCACGGCCCGGCAGTCCCCCTCGCTCACCACGCCGCGGTGGTCGACGGCCAGCCCGGAGCCGGCCAGCCACTCGGTGTTGGCCACGGCGCCGGTGGCGATCACCGCCACCTCGACGCCCATCACCGTGCCGTCGGACAGCACCGCGCGCCGCAAGCGGCCGGAGGCATCGCCTTCCAGGGCCCGAACCGTGGTGTTCAGCCGCAGGTCCACCCCGGCCTCGCGGTACCAGTCGGCGGCGGCCCGTCCGACCACCCCGCCCAGCGCACCGGCCAGCGGGGCCGCACTGCGCTGCGTCACCGTCACGGCGATCCCCAACTCGCGGCAGGAAGAGGCCACTTCGCCACCCGTGAAGCCGGCGCCGACGACCAGCACCCGGCGCGGACCGGCCGCCAGGGCACCGCGCAGCCGCTCGGCGTCCTCGCGGGTACGCAGCACATGCACACCCTCCAGGCCACCACCGGCCTCAACGGGCCAGCGGCGCGCCCGGGTACCGGTGGCGATCAGCAGCCGGTCGTACTCGATCCGCCGCCCATCGGCCAGCGCCACCCGGCGGCCGGACACCTCCAGCCCGGTGGCAGGGGTACCCAGCAGCCAGCGGGCGCCGATGTCGCGGACCCGGGGCAGCACGATGTGGTCGCACGTCAGCCGCCCGGACAGCACCGCCTTCGACAACGGCGGCCGGTCATACGGCTCGTGCGGCTCGTCCCCGATCAGGGTCAGCTCCCCGGCGAACCCCTCATCACGGAGGGCTTCGGCGGCACGCAACCCGGCCAGCGAAGCGCCGACCACCACGACCCGGCCGGTACGCAGTCCCGCTGCGCCCGACGCGGTCACCGGCCGTCTCCGCACGCGACGGGGGCGGACTCGGTGACGCCGCACGGTACGGGAGCGGGCTCGGTGGCGCCGCTGAGCGTGATCGCCCGGACCGGGCAGGCCGCGGCGGCTCGCTCCACCTCACGGCGGACGCCGGGGCCGGGCGCGTAGTCGTACTCCAGCGATTCCTCCCCGTGGAACCGGAAGACCGTCGGGGCGGCGTAGACGCACTGTCCGTAGCTCTGGCAACGGTTCAGGTCCACCACCAGCCGCAGGGGCTGCGGCAGCGGCTTCGTGATCATCTCTCTTCCCTTTCCTCGCTGGTCAGGGGGGCAACGGCGGCGGCGCCTGCACCATGCGCGGCGGGCCACCGACGGGCCCCGAACTGCGATAGCGATCGACATTCAAATAGTGACCGCTATCCAGACTGTACACACTATTCGAGCGTTGACATAGCAATCCCTATCTGAATAACCTCGGCAACATGAACGCTGAGAGCGCTGAACCCGCCCGCCGACGCCTGAGCCGGGCGGAGGCCAAGGCCCGCACCCGGTCGCTGCTGCTCGACGCGGCGGCCCGGGTCTTCGCCCGCAAGGGCTTCACCGGCGCCTCCGTGGAGGAGATCGCCGAGGCGGCGGGATTCTCGATCGGCGCGCTGTACTCGAACTTCGGCAACAAGGAAGCGCTCTTCCTCGAACTGCTCGCCGACCGCCAGACCGACCGCATCGCCGAGGCCGCCCAGGCACTGGAGCGTCACCCGTCCGGTACCGGCGAAGCCGCCGCCGAACTCGGACGGCTGCTGATCGACGTCGCCGACAAGGACATCGACTTCGCGCCGCTCCAGGCCGAGTTCTGGCTCTACGCGGTCCGCAACCCCCAGGTCCTGGACACCATGGCGGCCAACCTGCGCACCCCCCGCCGCGCGCTGGAGCAGGTGATCAGCACGTCCCTGGCCCAGCGGAACGCCCCCACCGAGGTCTCCACCGAGGCCGTGGCCACCGTGGTGGCGGCCCTCTTCACCGGCCTGGTGCGCCAGCGGCGCATCGACGCCTCCAGCGTGCCCGAGGAACTCTTCGGAGAGGCCCTGAAGTGGCTCTTCACCGGCATCACCGCCGGCGGGACGGCCCCTTCCGACCCGGCGTGACCCCACCCGGGCGACCCGCCATCCGCAGGAGCGCCCCACCCCGGCAGCAATGACGGCACGTCACTGCGCCTGCTGTGGGACGTCGGCACGTACACCGACGCCCCACAGCGCCCCGTGAACGCCTCCCTGCTCCCCGAAGGAACCACCTTCATGAACGCTCACCACAAGACCCCGGAACCCGACGGCCCCGCAGGGTCCGCCGCCGCCCGCAAACTCCGCACGCGCTATGTCTGCATCGGCCTCTGGACGGCGTTCACCTGGAGCGGCGAAGGCAACGCGCCGGCCTGGGAACACGCCCTGCGCACCCTCGTCGTCCTGCTGATGCTGCCGCCCCTCCTCCTGTGGGCCAACCGCCGCCTCACCCACAAGCTCTACGAGAGCGCGCACCCAGGACGGGTCATAGCCCAGCTGATCACGGCCAGAATCGTCATCGTCACGGCCGCCTTCGGCACCAGCATCGGGCTCGGCTACCTCCTCGACCCGCACACCAGCCGCTCCCCGGTCCTGCCGGCCGTCGGCTTCGCGCTCCTCCTCCTCAGCATCCCCGCCCAGATCCGCCACGCCCACCGCACCCGGACCCGCACCACCCACCCCGCGACCCGGCCCGCCCTCTCCGCACCGCGCCTGATGATCGCCAAACTCACCCTGGTCGCCGCCGCCCTGGTGACCCAACTCCTCCTCACCCCCTACCTGGCCGACGCCACCTACGTCGTCGCGGCAGCCCTCTTCCTCACCACCGCCGCCCTGGGCCCCAGGGTCCACCGCAGCTTTCTGGTCACCCAGCCCGCGACCACGAACGAGGAGCGAGAGCGGGAGCAGGAGCAGGAGCGGGTCGCGGCCTGAGGGGCTGCGTTTCTTTCCGGCCCCTGGGCGCTCGTCGGCCCCGCCCTGGACGGTTACGGATCACCTCCCGGCAGATCAGGCCCCTGCGGATCACCTCCCGGCGGCTCACGTCCCTGCGAATCACCTACCGGGGACTACCGCAGCAGCGGACATGCTCGATCCGGCCGCGCCCGGTGCGGACTACAGGCGATCAGATTCAGCGAGAGGAACCGCCCTCCGCTCACCCACCAGCCCCCGACCCGGTCCTCACCGGCGGACAGGGCCCGTACGGTCTCCTCGTACGACGGTTCCGGCGGGTACGAGCCCACGAAGAGCCCGCCGTAGTGCCCGAGTTGCGCGGCGTACCAATCAGCCGCCTCCTTCGGCTCCTCGAACGTCACCTCGATGCGGGCGGCCGGCTTCAGCAGCCAGTCCGCGCACTCCAGCGGCATCACCTGGGCGGACCGGAACTCCGGGTGATCCGGCCGGCGGTGCGCGTCCCCCGGCTTCACGAGGACGTCGCCGCTGCCGAGCCATACATAGGCGTGGTGGTGAGGTCCGGCCATCTCGCTCCCTGATGTCACACGTTCCACTCGGTGAACTGGTCCGAGTGGGCGGCCCCCACCCGAGGTCCGGGCCGGGGCCGCCCACGCTTCACGGACTACTGACGGCCACAGCCCTGCCCGTCGCCGCAGCCGCCGTTGGGGTTGCCTCCCTGGTTGTCGTCCTCGTCGCCGCCGTACTTGACCGGGTCGAGGCGGTAGCGCATGGTCATCTCCTCGGGTGCTGAGTCGACGCACGGTCGGTCCGCGCGTCGTCGTGCACTTGCGAGGGCCCCTTAGCGGGCCCACCCGCCCCGGCCGTGTCCTGCCAGGGAATGGCGGCCGGGGCGGGAGTCTTCGTCAGCGCCGCCCTGTACCGGCCGGCGGACCTACGGGCGGCCGTACCTACGCCGGGCCCGTTCGATACATCGCACTCACGGCTCCGCCCGGTGCCTCGCCCGATGGCGCGCGATGAGGACCTGAAAGTCGGTCACCTTGCTGAAGTCCCGGGCAGCTGCGGCCTGCTTGCGGCCGTGTTCCAGGTCGCGGCAGGCCCTGCACTCCTGCGTGACGGCAGCAGCCGCGGACGTGGGGCGGGATCCCGAGATGGCCATGCGCACCCCTCCATCGGGCGTCGTCGGACCGAGCGCGGCGCCGTCTCCCTCCGACGGGACGGGGCTACGCCGGATGACGACGCTAGAGGCGTCAGGCATGCCGTTTCCATCAATGTGCAGTGATGTGCAGAGAGCCACACATACAGGTGAGTTGACTGCTTTTCATCTCTCGCAATGGTGGTGCACATCAGCGCACATTGCGGAGCCTGAAGCCAGCGGACCGTTAGGGCCTACATGCCACCGGCACCGGCCGCGGGGCGCCCTCTGTTGCCCCTGCTCAATCCTTCACTGGAGGCTGACATGCACCTACAGTTCATCGGAGTCGACCCGGACTCAGACATCGACGAGTCCCCGACCGCTTGGGTGGACCTTGAGAACGCGGACATCGTGATCCAGAGCTACACGGCCAACGACGCCACGCGAGCCCAGTGTGCGCAGAACAATGCGCCCGGGCACGCCCAGCTCATCCCTGACCACGAGTCGGTCATCCGTGTCCCCGCCCGGCTGGTACCGATCCTGAGGGAGGCGTGCGATGCCGCAGAACGTGCCAAGCTTTAGTAGCATGTTGGAGGCCGCTGAGCACTCAGCGGTGCACCTCGAAATGCGCGACTCCTATGGAGTCAGCGGCGAGACCAATGACTTCACCACCTGGCAGCGAACCGGTCAACGTGACATCGACCGCGACTCGGCCCACTGGGCCCCCTGGGTCAGCCTGATCTCGCGAGCCGTCTCTCGTGGCGTCAGCGTCCGGAGGGCACGCATCGTGTCCGAGCCGGTCTCCGATTACATTCGGTTCGAGCACACCGGGACCACTGTCAATCTCTCCGCCGGAGAAGAGGTTCGGTGGCTACCCCGACGACGTGCCTCCGACATCGCTCTGCCGGGAAACGACTTCTGGCTCTTCGACGGCCACCTGATCCGGTGGAATCACTTCGCTGGTAACGGTTCCTCAGGAGGACCGGAAATCGCCGACGACCCGGCCACGGCGAAGCTCTGCTCGGAAGCCTTCGAGGCTGTGTGGGCACGCGCCGTCCCGCATGAACGTTACGAAATCCACTAGCAACAGCCACCTCACTCCCTCATGCCCCCTTCCCCTTCCTCGTCCGCGCAAGCCGCACGCGAAGCTGTCGCCGTGCGGCTGCGCGACCTCCGAAAAGGGGCAGGCCTGACGATCACCGACCTGGCCACTCGGTGTGGCTGGCACCATGCCAAGACATCCCGCATCGAGAACGCCCGTACCGCGCCATCTCCCAACGACATCAGACTGTGGTGCGACGCTTGTGGCGCAGAGGACGAGGCGGTCGGCCTGATCGGTCTGTCGCTGCACGCCGAGTCGATGTACAGCGAATGGCGCCACCAGGTGCGCGACGGTCTCAAACAGTTGCAGAACCGCTCCGTGCGGTTCTTCCGTCAGACAACGCTGTTCCGGGTCTACTCCTCAACCCTCGTCCCTGGCCTACTGCAAACCGAGGGCTACGCGACCGGGGTGCTGCGGAAGGCCGCCGAGTTCCGAGATTTGCCCTTCGACGACAGCGTGGAAGCCGCGCAAGCACGGGTCGAGCGCTCCCGCGTCATTCACGAGCCTGGACACCGATTCGTACTGCTCATGGAGGAGGCGGTACTCCACTACCGCGTCGGGGACGGGGACGCGATGGCCGGCCAACTCGGCTCCATTCTTACGGCCGGTTCCCTGCCGTCCGTGTCGCTCGGGATCATTCCCCAGGCAATCCACGACCGTGTGCTGGGGCCACGCGAGACTTTCCATATCTACGACGACAAGCTGGTATCAGTCGAGTTGGTGTCAGCGCGGGTAAGGGTCAAGCAGCCCTCCGAGGTTTCTCTCTACCTCAAGGCCTTTGAGCAGTTGCGCGGCATGGCCGTGTACGGCGCCGAGGCGCGGACGCTCATCCAAAAGGCGCTCGAAGCGTTGAATTGAATCCGCAATGCCTTCACGCTCAACCTCCACCATTTCGCAATGCAGACGAACGCAACCACACGATAGGTGCTCAACCAGTGGCCACAGAGCAGCAGAAGTTCAAGGAATTCGAACCCCAGATTCGCCCCTGGCGAAGTCAACTATCCTCGGGACACCGCCCGGTGCAAGAGAACTGGTACGCCACAATCAAGCAGACCAGCATGGTACGTGCGTGGGAAGAAGCCATCGTCGATGGCATGCTTCAGACGGCCGACTACGCGCGGCACATCTTCCTCCACTACGCGGAATTGCGGAACTCTCCTCGGGATACGGACGAAGCTGTCCTCGCCAGGATCAAGCGCCAAGAGATGCTCCATCAGCCGGGCCGGAAATTCCACATCCTTATGTGGGAGGCGGTACTTCACGCGCAGATCTGCCCGCCCGCGGTACTCGCCGACCAACTCGACCACCTTGCAAGCGTAATGGACATGGATTCACTGGAGCTGGGAGTAGTACCTTTCCGCGCACCGCTGAGGATCCCAGCAGCAAATTCCTTCCTCATCCTGGATGATCGGGTGGCGGTTACCGAGGACTGGCACGCGGAACTTTGGCTGGACGACACAGACACCATCGCGACATACAGCAAGGTCTGGAACACGCTCCAAGAGTCCGCCGTGTACGGCGCGGAGGCGCGGGCGCTCATCCTGAAGGCGCGCGAGGCGTTGCGCTGAGCCCTCGTGTGACGGCAAGTGCCCCCTGGGTCAAGTGCTTGACCCAGGGGGCACTTTCTTACCTAGCGTCAGCCTCGCGCCCGCAGCGTCAAAAGGCCGTGTGATGGTCTTCCTTGAGTTTCGCCAGGAATGAAGTCCACGCACCCGTGCCGAAGACCAGAGGAGGGCCGGCGGGGTGCTTGCTGTCGCGTACGGGAACGACGCCCGGAAGGCCATCACCGATTTCTACACACTGACCGTTCGCACTGCTGCGGCTGCTCTTCCGCCACGCTATGCCGGAGAGGTCGTAGCCCATTCCAAATACCTCTTCTCATTCTCTCGCTGCTGCAACCTTAGCCAGCAGGGCAGCACTGTCGTTCGGCCCCACGGCCACGGCTTGCAGATGCTCGAACATCGACTTGTAGCGCCGCATCTCCGCCTCTGACTCCAGGAACAGATCGCCCGCCGGGGTGTCCACGTAGACCAGCTCTGGGTCCGCAGGGTCCGGGAAGTCCATGTGCACGAAGCTTCCAGGCATACCTGCGTGCGCACCCTTGTCGAAGGGGATCACCTGGAACGTGACGTTCGGCTCTTCCATGAGGCGGAGCAGGTGACGCGCCTGCTCCTGCATCACCTCGCTCCCTCCCACCACGCGACGCAGAGCCGCCTCATCGACAATCGCCCAGAGCTGTAGCCGGTGCTCTTTACTGAGCAACGCCTGTCGCTCCATACGCGCCTGGACTCGCTGCTCCACCTCTTTATGACTGGCGGCCGCCCACACCCCTTTGATGACCGCGCGGGCGTAGCTCTCGGTCTGCGTGAGACCGGGGAGAAACAACGACTCATAATTGCGCACCGTGCGAGCTTCGGCCTCAAAGCCGATGTACGCCGTGTACTCCTCGGGCAGCTCCGAGTGGTACGGACGCAGCCAGCCCTGATCGTTGGAACCGGCCTGAATGGCCAGGAGGTCGGCCCTCTGCGCTTCGGTCGCCTCGTACAGATCGAGCAAGGCGATCAGCGTCCGCTTCTGCGGTCGGGCGCGTGCCTTTTCGATTCGATAGAGCGTCGCCGCGTTGATCCCCTTCTCCTCCGTGACCTCCTCACGGGTCATCTCCGCAGCCGCACGAAGCCGACGCAGCTCCGCGGCCAACCGCCGGAGTCTGACGGTTGGGGGATGTTGTCGCTTGTCCGCCACATGCGGTCCCTTCGATGGCTCGGCGATACCGCGAGTCTGGCGACCACCACGGCTCAACTCAACCCAGTTCGAACACGATGAAGCAGTTCGCAATCATTGCGTTCTCATTGTGAGCGAGTGCACTCTATGCGTAACATCGCTGAGCGTTCAAAGTTCGTAACGCACAAGTGACCTTGACAATCCGTCATGCGCCGCAAGGGGATAGCCATGTCCGCACGCGCCCGACCAGTAGCAACACGACTCACAACCAACCCGCTGCCCGCTGCTGCCCACCGCTTCCCCGGCGACAGACGGTGTCCCGGTCAGGCCCGTCGGGCACTCCGGCAGCAGCTTGAGATCTGGCCCATCGATGGCGAACTGGCCGACTCCGCCGAGCTGTTGTTGTCCGAGCTGGTCACCAATGCCGTGCAGGCGCAGGCGTCCGACGCCCCGCATGTCGGTGTCCGGTTCGTGTGGTCGGGCGGTCACCTCCGTCTGGAGGTGCAGGACGCGAGCGGCGAACTACCTGTGATGAACGACGCCAAGGAGGACGACGAATGTGGGCGTGGATTAGTGCTGGTGGACGCCTTGGCAAGTGGCTGGGGGATCGACCGGGGCGCCACCGGAAGGACCGTGTGGGCCGAGTTGGCCGTCTGCAACGTCTCGGCGTCATGCGGAGCAGCGGCGCTGCACAGCCCCTGACGGCTCCGACGCCCGTGGCCTACCGGGCGCAGGCCACGGCCCACTATCCGGGCGGCCCCTCGATCGACCTCGGCGGCTGCACCTCGTACGCGCCGGGACGGGCCCTGGGCTGGGTCCGGGCGCGGGCGGAGCATGTGGCGCAGCAGTTAGGCGCTCCGTATGACGGTCTGGTGCATGCGTGGCTGGAGGATGCGGCCGGGTACCGGTGGGCGAGGGACGGCCTCGCTGCCGGAATCCCCGTCGTCATCCGGGCAGTTGACGCGGAGGGATGCACCTACTCGCTCACCGCGCGTCCGGCCGTCCAGGCCCGCACCGCGCCCCCCGTTCGCGCCCCTCACCTTCGGGGGGCGGCATGACGCGCGAGGCAGCTTCGAGCCTCCTCACTCGGGCTTCTGGTGCGAGCGGTTCGCGTATTCTCCGTGCAGGCGGATCGCCTGGCTTCCTGGACGGCCCTCCACGCATAGCCCCGTACGCGTGGTCCGGCTGATGGCGCGGATGCGCGGGAGATGGCTGCCCGTCTCCCTGGGACCGAACGGCAGTGGGTGCTGGGCGAGTTGGGCGGGCCGGGTCAGGTAGAGGCCATGGCCGCACTCCAGCGGGACGAGCCGTGTGGGCTTGCGCTCAACTGCGCTGGGGCGTCGGTGGAATGGCCGGCGCGTCCGGTCCTCTTTCTGCCCCTCGCCGACGGGGCGCCGGGGACTCCTTGCCTGTGCCGGGGCAGTCAGGCGGCGGGGTTCGGGGCGTCCCTGGCGCCGGCGGACGGCTTCCCGTAGGCGGGGGGCACCTCCCCGCGCGCGCCGGGCCGTGCACCCCCACGGGAATCACTCCTCCCCCTTCCCCAACCCCTCCGCCAGTACCTCCGCCAGATGCCGCCCCCGCCGTTCTCCCAACTGCTCAAGCTGGGTGCGGCACGAGAAGCCGTCCGCGAGGATTTCGGCGTCCTCGGGGGATTGCCTTACCGCGGGCAGGAGTTGGTCCTCGGCGCAGGTGACCGAGATGTCGTAGTGGCCGCGTTCGAAGCCGAAGTTGCCGGCCAGGCCGCAGCAGCCGCCGGTGAGGCTGCCGGTGAGGCCGGCGCGTTCGCGGAGGCGGCGGTCGGGGGCATCGCCGAGGACCGCGTGCTGGTGGCAGTGGGTCTGGCCGGCGACGGGGCGGTTGATGCGGGGTGGCTGCCAGTCGGGGGCCAGTTCTTCCAGGGCTTGGGCGAAGGTGCGTACGGAGGACGCCAGGCGGGCCGCCCGGGGGTCGTCGGAGAGCAGTTCCGGCAGGTCGGTGCGGAGAGCGGCGGCGCAGCTCGGTTCGAGGACGACCAGGGGGCGGCCGTCCCGGAGGAGGGGGCTCAGGACGTCGACGGTGCGGCGCATGACGCGGCGGGCCTGGTCGAGTTGTCCGGTGGAGACGTAGGTGAGGCCGCAGCAGAGGGGCGGGCGGTGGAGGCGGGGAAGCGCGGGCTGAGGGAAGGCGCCGCCGGGCTGGCGTAGCGGGGCGGTGGGCGGGAGGAGGGGGCGCAGGCCGGCCGCTTCCAGGACGCGGACCGCGGCGCGGCCGACCTCCGGGGAGAGGTGGTTGGTGAAGGTGTCGGGCCAGAGGATGACGGTGCGGTCGCCGGACGGGGTCCGTGCGGCCGTCGTCTTCCGGCGGCGCCACCACCAGCCGGCGAAGGTTTCGGTGGCCAGTGGGGGGATCGGCCGTTCGGGGGCGATTCCGCCGAGGCGTTTGGCTACGGTGGCCAGCGGAGTACGGGCGAGGGCGTTGAGGGCGGGGGCCAGCGGGGCGGCGGCGTGGAGCCATTGGGGGAGGCGGCCCATGGAGTAGTGGGCGGCGGGGCGGCGGCGGCCCTTGTAGTGGTGGTGCAGGAATTCGGCCTTGTAGGTGGCCATGTCGACGCCGACGGGGCAGTCGCTGCGGCAGCCCTTGCAGGAGAGGCAGAGGTCGAGGGCCTCGTGCACCTCGGGCGACTGCCAGCCGTCCGTGATCACCTCGCCGGCCAGCATCTCGTGCAGCAGACGGGCCCGGCCGCGGGTGGAGTGCTGTTCCTCGCCGGTGGCGCGGAAGGACGGGCACATGACGTCCGCCGAGCCCGGGGCGGTGGTGGTGTTGCGGCATTTGGCGACGCCCACGCAGCGCCGTACGGCCGCGGAGAAGTCGCCGCTGTCGTGCGGATAGCCGAACTCCACCGGGACCGGGCGCTTCGGCAGCACCTCGAAGCGGAGGTTCTCGTCGAGCCGGGCGGGGCGGACAAGCATGCCGGGGTTGAGGCCGGCGACCGGGTCCCAGAGGGTCTTGAACCGCTCGAAGACGCCGACCAGCTCCGGGCCGTACATCTTCGGGAGCAGTTCGGCGCGGGCCTGGCCGTCGCCGTGTTCGCCGGAGAGCGAGCCGCCGTGGGAGACGACCAGCTCTCCGAGGTCGTGGGAGAAGTCCCGGAAGCGGCGGATGCCGGGCGGGGTCAGCAGGTCGAAGTCGATGCGGATGTGGATGCAGCCGTCGCCGAAGTGGCCGTACGGGGTGCCGCGCAGGCCGTGCTGGGCCAGGAGAGCACGGAAGTCGCGGAGGTACGGGCCGAGTTGGGCGGGTGGAACGGCGCAGTCCTCCCAGCCGGGCCAGGCCTCTGAGCCGTCGGGCATCCGGGTGGCGGTGCCGGAGGCGTCCTCGCGGATGCGCCACAGGGCGCGCTGGCCGGCCGGGTCGGTGACGACGGTGTGGTCGGTGCTGCCGTCGGCGGCGGCCGCCCGGCAGAGCGCGGTGGCACGGGCCGCCGCCTCGCCGGGCGTCGCGCCGCCCATCTCCACGAACAGCCAGGCCCCGCCCCTGGGCAGCCCGGCCGCGTTGCCCACGAGGTCGGCGGCCATCCCCTCGACGGTCATCGGCCGGTACCGGAGGAGGGTGTGCGCGGCCTCGGCGGCGGCGCTCTCGTCGGGGTAGGCGAGGACGGCCAGCACCCGGGCGGCGGGGGTCTGCACGAGGCGTACGGTCGCCTCGGTCAGCACCCCGAGGGTGCCCTCGCTGCCGGTGAGGGCGCGGGCCAGGTCGGTGCCCTTCTCCGGGAGCAGCGCGTCCAGGGCGTAGCCGGAGATCCGGCGGGGAAGATCGGGGTAGCCGGTGCGCAGCAGCGCCAACTCCGCGTCCACCAGGCTTTTCACGCCGTCCCGGAGCCGCGGGGGCAGTCCGGTGGGGGCGCCGGTGGGATCGGTGCCGCGGCCGGCCCGTACCCGCTCGCCGCCGTACGTCAGCAGCTCCAGCTCGCGGACGCTGTCGGCGGTGGTGCCCCAGGCCACCGAGTGCGAGCCGCAGGAGTTGTTGCCGATCATGCCGCCGAGGGTGCAGCGGCTGTGGGTGGAGGGGTCGGGGCCGAAGGTCAGCCCGTGGGCGGCGGCCGCCGAGCGCAGGTCGTCCAGGATGACGCCCGGCTGGACGACGGCGGTACGGGCGGCGGGGTCGAGCGAGACGATCCGCCGCATGTGGCGGGTGAAGTCCAGCACCACACCGACGCCGGTCGCCTGCCCCGCGATGCTGGTCCCGGCGCCGCGCGGCACCACCGGGACCCCGTGCTCCCGGCACACCCGCAGCGCCGCCGCGACGTCCCCGGCGTCCCGGGGCGCGACCACCGCTTCGGGCACCCGCCGGTAGTTGGACGCGTCCATCGTCATCAGCGCCCGGTCGGCAGCGGCGAACGAGACCTCCCCCCGTACCGCGGCCGCCAACTCCTTCGCCAGATCCCGCTTCTCCGTCTCCGTACGATCAGCCATGTCTCCAGCCTGCCCACTGGGACGCGTTCATGGGCGGCGGCAGGCCCGATCGCGGGAGCGAGTTGCGGCCGTCAGGCGGGGAGAGGGGGTGGCGGCCGGTGGCCGGGGGGGCCGTGGTGGTCGTGGTGACGGTGGAGGCCGTGGTTGCACCGGCCGGGTGGAAGCGGAAGAGGTTCGCCGGGTCGTGGCGGGCCTTGAGGCCGGCGAGGTGCCGGTGCTCGTCGGCGCCGTGGACGCTGCGGGCCACGTCGGCGGCGTCCGGCCGGTCCCGGTGCGCGCCGAAGAGGAAGTTCACGCTCCGGCCGAGCCGCCAGGGCGCGACGGCCGCCAGCGCCTCGGCGTGCAGCGCCCGCACGGTGCCCAGGTTGGTGGCGCCGCCCGTGTCGTCGGCTGCGTCGTCGGCCGCATCACCGGCAGGCCCGTCGTCCGTGCCGCCGGCCGGGCCGTCATTCGCTGCGTCCACCAGTGGCGACAGCAGCCGCAGCGCATAACGGGCGTCCCGGTGGCCGGTCGCGGTCCGCGGTGATGTGCCGCAGCCGGGCATCGGCGGTGACGAGGTCGACGGACCGGACCCGGTCGGCGGCGAACCCGTACGTCCGGGCCAGCACCCCGACACCGCCCCCGAGGGTGTACGAGATGACGCCGACGCCCGCCGAGGAACCGTTGAGCGGGGCGAGTCCGTGCGGGGCCGCCGCCTCGACGACCTGGCCCCAGACGGCACCCGCCTCGACCCGCGCGGTACCGGCCGCCGCGTCCACCCGCACCCCGGCCATCCGCCGCGTACTGATCAGCAGCCCGCCGTCGGTAACCGCGGACAGCCCGTGCCCGGTGGCCTGGACCGCGACCGGCAGTCCCGCCTCGCGGGCGCAGCGGACCGCGGCGACCACGTCCTCGGCGCACTCCGCCCCGACGATCACGGCGGGCCGGGCCGGCGGGCCGACTGGAAGCCGGACCGCTCGGCGTCGTAGCCGTCGTCACCGGGGAGCAGGACCGGGCCTTGGACCTGCGCCCCGAGGGCGGCGAGGGTGGCGTGGTCGAGTGCGGGGGTGGCGCGAGCGGCGGAGCCGAGCGCAAGGCCGGACGGCTGAGCGAGGTCATTGATCTCCATGCCCCGCACCCTGGCGCAATAACTTGACACCCACCGTCATATATAGCGGCGGCTGTGAAGTCGTCCCGTCTGGTCTCGATGCCGAGGTCTGGCAACACCTGCGGCGCCAGGTGCAGGACCGCCCCGCGGAGGTACGGGTGACCGCCCGCATCCGCCGCGATCGGCTGGACCTGGCGGTACGCATCCTGGGCGGGGCACTGACCGGGCCGCCCCGTACGCGTGAGGGGGACGGGGCGGGGGACGGCGGCGAGGCGGGTGCCGGGGCCGCGGCCGGCTCCGGGTCCGGGACAGCCCCCGGCCCCGGCGAACGGCCGGACGACTGGGCCCTCCTCCACCTCGCCTACCCCGTCCTCCCCGCCGTCCGTCAGCTGCTCCAATTCGGCGATTCCCTCGAAGTGCTCGCCCCGCCCGAGGCCCGCCGGGTGATGGCCGAGGCCGCGGCCGCCCTCACCGCCCTCTACGCCGCCGGCTCCCCGTCCTCCCCGCCGTCCGCCCAACCGCCCACCCGGCATCCACCCGGCGCCCGCCCGGTGCTCATGTGGCGCCACCCGGCGTCCACCGTATGGGCACCCGTCATCTCACCCGCTGGACTTGCCGCCGAAGGCCGCAGCGCGACGGATTAGGCTTCGTCCGTGGCTGATATCCAGATCCCCGCTGACATCAAGCCCGCCGACGGACGCTTCGGCGCGGGCCCCTCCAAGGTGCGTACGGAGGCGCTCGGCGCCCTCGCCGCCACCGGTAGCTCCCTTCTCGGCACGTCCCACCGCCAGCCCCCGGTCAAGAACCTGGTCGGCAAGGTGCGCGACGGCGTACGCGACCTCTTCCAGCTCCCCGAGGGCTACGAGGTCGTGCTCGGCAACGGCGGCTCCACCGCGTTCTGGGACATCGCGACGCACGGCCTGATCGAGCGCAAGTCCCAGCACCTCAGCTTCGGTGAGTTCTCCTCGAAGTTCGCCAAGGCCGCCAAGCTGGCGCCGTGGCTGGAGGAGCCCACCGTCATCTCCGCCGACCCGGGCGACCACCCGGAGCCGGTCGCGGAGCAGGGCGTGGACGTCTACGGCTTCACCCACAACGAGACCTCGACCGGTGTCGCCGCGCCGATCAAGCGCGTCGCGGGCGCGGACGAGGGCGCGCTGGTCCTGGTCGACGCCACCTCCGGCGCGGGCGGTCTGCCGGTGGACATCGCCGAGACCGATGTCTACTACTTCGCCCCGCAGAAGTCGTTCGCCTCCGACGGCGGGCTGTGGCTGGCGGCCTTCTCCCCCGCCGCTCTGGAGCGGGCCCGCGCGGTCCACGCGTCCGGCCGGCACATCCCGGAGTTCTTCTCGCTGCCCACCGCGATCGACAACTCCCTGAAGAACCAGACGTACAACACCCCGTCGCTGTCCACCCTCTTCCTGCTCAACGAGCAGCTGGAGTGGATCAACGGCCAGGGCGGGCTGGACTGGGCGGTCCGCCGCACCGCCACCTCCGCGCGCACCCTCTACGGCTGGGCCGAGGACGCCAAGTACGCCACCCCGTTCGTCACCGACCCGGCCAAGCGCTCGCAGGTCATCGGCACCATCGACTTCGACGACGAGATCGACGCGGCCGCGGTCGCCAAGGCCCTGCGCGCCAACGGCATCGTCGACACCGAGCCCTACCGCAAGCTCGGCCGCAACCAGCTGCGGATCGCGATGTTCCCGGCCATCGACCCGGCGGACGTCGAGGCCCTGACGGCCTGCATCGACCACGTCATCGGCAAGCTGTAACGGCTGCCCGGCAGCAAGCGCACCGGCCCCGGCGGGCGAACCGCCGGGGCCGGTGGGCTGTGGGGGCCGTCCGTCCTCAGCGGCTCAGCCGCCGGAAGCGCCGTACCGCCAGGGGCAGGAAGACCGCGGTGAGGGCGGCCGGCCAGAGCACCGCCATCAGGACCGCGTGCTGTTCGACCCAACTGCCGCCCGTGGTGGCCGGGTTGCCGAAGAGTTCACGGATGGCGCCGGCCGTCGACGAGACCGGGTTCCACATGGCGACGGCGCCCAGCCAGTCCGGCATCATCGACGGTGGGGTGAAGACACTGGAGATCATGCCGAACGGCATGGCGACGGCGCAGAGGCCGCCGGCCGCCTCCTGGTGGGGGACCAGCAGACCGGGCCAGACCCCGATCCAGATGAGGGCGAAGCGCAGAAGCAGCAGCAGCAGCCCGAACGCGGCGAGGGTGGCGGCCGCACGGGCACGTCATGAGGTGACGGAACAGGTCCCCTGGGCCCGCACGGGAACCACGGCGAAGCCCCCGGGGCGCGTCGCCCCGGGGGCAGCCTCCGTCACCGACGCGCCGGAGGACTCCGCACCCCCTCACCTCAGGCGAACACCAGCGGAATCACCGAAGGAAGCACCTCGCCCAGGAGCGAGCCGACGATGCTCGCGGTGAGCGCGTTGGGGTTGACGCCGTTGCAGCCGGTCTGGCCGTCCTTCTTCGTGGAGACCGCCTGGTTGGCCGGGCTCGGGTCGAAGCCGGAATCCGAGAAGCAGGTCGTGCCGTTCATGTTGTAGCTCGCGTCGATGTGGTCGCCCGCGAAGGCCCAGTTGGCCGTCAGCTGGTCGTTGCTGCTGCCGGCGTAGGCGCCCGTGTCGCCGTCCCAGAAGGCGTAGTTGCCCATGTACCAGCCGGTGTAGCGGCGGAGTTCCACGGTTCCGTAGACCTTGCCCGCCGGAAGCGTTTCGGTGCGGCACTGGCCGGCCGGGAAGGACTCGATGACCCGGCGGTCGCTGGTCCAGTTGTCGCTGTCGGGGTCGCTTCTGACCTGGTAGTCGATCACGGCGCGGGCCACATAGCCGCCCTGGTTGCAGATGCTGATCCGGTTGCTGCCCAGATTGATCGCGGCCTGTCTGCTCAGCCGCGTCAGTCCGTCGCCGAGGTCCTTCCAGAAATCGGCCTCGCTGCTGTCGCAGTCGATGAGCGAGGTCCCGTTCACGCAGGTGTCGGTGCCGACCTTGCGGAGCAGGTCGTCCTGGGAACCGTCGCTCATCAGCTGCCAGTTCCAGGTGGAACCCACCGTGTCGCAGGGGGAGTCGGTGAGGTTTCCGCCGCTGTCGACGTCGAGACACTGGTCGGGCGACGCGTCGTTCGACAGCCGGAAGGTGCCGTCGTCGTTGAGCATGGTGCTGTACGAGCTGTTGTTGAGGTCCTGCACGCTGATGGCGCTTGCGGCGGACGCCGTGGCCGGGAGCGCCACGACTCCGGCGGCCGCCACGAGGACGGCCATCAGCCCGGTGCCGGCGCGGCGCCCCGGACGGCGAGGTGTGCGACGAGTGATCACGGTCTTTCCGTGTCCTTCCACTTGATCGTGAGGCCGGTTCCACTGACCGGGTCGCGGTACGTGGAATTTCCTGAACCACCGATACGGGCCTGATGGACCCTTGGCGTGGCACGGGCACCGGGTCGGCTTCCGTGTTCGTCTGGCCAGGTACGCCCGAAATCTAGGCAGCGCGGGCCGTTCGGCACATCCGTGAAATTACGGGGAAGGGGTGCGGGATACGTATGCGGGCGGCACGGGGTACGCAGGAGGTCACGGCGCCGCCGCTCGGTACTCACGGCTCGCCGCACGCCGTCCAACTTCCGTTCAGCGGAAGGTGATTGCCGCGCCAGACAGCCCCTGGGGGCGTCTCTAGGACCGCCGCCGCAGCAGCCGCCGGAGGGCGACCACCAATGCCGTGGCCACCGCGAGCACCATGCCCGCCTTCACGAAGCTCGGGTCCAGCTCCGTGTCCGCCTTCCCCTTTCCGTCCCGGCCGTTGGTGCCGTCGCCGTTCGCCGGGTCGTCCCCGGCGCTGTCCGGCAGCTGTTCGTCGCTCAGGCCGACCGGCTCGACCGAGCTGTCGGCGCCCTCCGAGCCGTACATCAGGGTGCGGCCGCCGGCGGCGAAGGTGACCGACTCGCCCTGCTGCTGGACCGGTACGCCCACGCTGCCGAGGTCCTTGGGGCGACCGTCCTGCCAGCGGTAGATGTGGGCGCCGAAGTAGCTGCGCAGCACCAGACGGGTGCCGTCGGGGGAGAACGCGCCGTCGGTGACCCACAGATCGACCGGGGAGACCTTGCGGAAGGTGTTGGTGCCTGCGGTGGTGAGCCGTCGCGGGCCCTCGTAGAGCGCGCCACCGCCGCCCTGCTTCTTGCTGGCGATGTAGACCCGGCCGGTCTTGGGATGCACCATCAGCGCCTCGGCGTCCCGCGGTCCGTCGGCGTACTTCACATCGAACTGGGCGGCGGTGACGGTGGCATCGCGCAGCCGCCTCGGCTCGGGGAAGCGATAGATCCAGACGTGGTTCCAGCTGCCGCCGAGGTTGTCGCCGATGTCGCCGACGTAGAGGTTCCCGTCCGGGCCGGCCGAGATCGCCTCGACATCGCGCGGTGCGCCGATGCCGCGCAGCGTGATGCGGGCGACCGTGCGGCCGGACCGGCCGTCGACGGCGTAGATGTAGGGGCCGTCGTCGCTGTCGTTGTGGGTCCAGTAGATCCCGGGGTGCGTGCGGCTGGCGGCCAGGCCGCTGGACTCGGTGATCCGGGGGTCGCCGATGGTGAAGCCGTCGGGCTCGTCGGCGGCGGCGGGAACGGCGGCCGCCGCCCACAGGATTCCCGCGGCACCGGCCGCGCAGAGAAGCGAACGCATGGGCACAGACTGCCATCCCGGACCGCGGCGCGTGGCCGCAGCGGCCGCCGCGCCCCGGTGCTCCCTGGTGGGCGGGCCCGGCGTGTCCAGCGTCACGTACCGGCCGGTAAGGATTCTCGGCCATCATGTCCGGATGAGGATCATGTTCGTCGGCGACTCCATGACGATCGGCAGCGCCGGCGACTTCACCTGGCGTTACCGCATGTGGCAGCACCTGAACGCGACCTTCGGCGGGCCGTACCGCATCGTCGGACCGCGGCACACCCTCCACGACGCCGCCGCGGACGCCGCCACCTCCTCCGCCTACGCCGACCCGGGCTTCCCCGACGAGGCCCGCCGCCATCTCGCCGGCTGGGGCGAGGGCTGGCTGCACATGACCCCGCTGATCGGCGATGCGGTGCGCGACCACCGGGCCGACACGCTGCTGGTCTCGCTCGGCCTGATAGACCTCGGCTTCTACACGAACGCCGAGCAGACCGCGGACAACGTACGGCACTTCGTGGCACGGGCCCGGCAGGCGGCGCCGCACATCCGGGCCGTGCTGATGCCGGTGATCCCCAACGTCCGGGCGGCGGCGGACGCCGCGTTCGGCGCGCAGTGCCTCCGCTTCAACGAGCTGCTGGCCAAGGCCGTCGCCGATCTCGCCACCCCCGCCTCGCCGTTGCTGCTGGCCTCCGAGCCGGCCGGCTGGGAAACCGGCCGCGCCACATACGACGGCACCCATCCGTCGGAGTGCGGCGAGCATCTGCTGGCGGGGGCGTTCGCCGACGCGATGCACCAGGCGTGGGGCGTCGGCGGCCGGTACACCGCCGGCACCACGGCCCAAGCGGTGCCGGCGCCGTGAGGCCGTCCGGCTGACCGGCTCGAACGGTCCTTGCTTCGAGCGCACTTCAAGGCGTTGGCTGAGGCCTCATGGAGTACACGCAGCTCGGACGCACCGGACTCAAGGTCAGCCGACTCGTCCTCGGCACGATGAACTTCGGGCCTCAGACGGACGAGGCCGACAGCCACACCATCATGGATGCGGCGCAGCACGCGGGCATCAACTTCTTCGACACCGCCAATGTCTACGGCTGGGGCGCCGACAAGGGCCGTACGGAGGAGATCCTCGGTTCGTGGTTCGCCAAGGGCGGCGGACGGCGGGACAAGACCGTGCTGGCCACCAAGGTCTACGCCAACATGGCGCCGGACGGCGGCCCGGTCTGGCCCAACCACGACAAGCTCTCCGCGCTCAACATCCGGCGGGCGGTGGACGCCAGCCTCAAACGGCTGGGCACCGAGTACATCGACCTCTACCAGTTCCACCACGTCGACCGGGACACGCCCTGGGAAGAGATCTGGCAGGCCATGGACGTCCTCGTCCAGCAGGGCAAGATCCTCTACGCCGGCTCCTCCAACCACGCCGGCTGGCACCTCGCCCGCGCGAACGAGACCGCCGCCCGGCGTGGTTCGTACGGCCTGGTCAGCGAGCAGTGCCTCTACAACCTCGCCGAGCGGCGCGCCGAGATGGAGGTCATCCCGGCCGCCGAGGCCTACGGGCTGGGTGTCATCCCGTGGTCCCCGCTGCACGGCGGACTGCTGGGCGGTGCCCTGCGCAAGGAGCGCGAGGGCGGCGCGGGCCGCTCGGGCGCCGGCCGCTCCGCGGACTCGCTCGCCGATTCCACCATCCGCGGGCAGATCGAGGCGTACGAGGATCTGCTCGGCAAGCACGGTCTGGAGCCCGGTGAGGTGGCGCTGGCCTGGCTGCTCACCCGGCCCGGGGTCACCGGCCCGATCGTGGGCCCGCGCACCGCGGACCAGCTCACCTCCGCGCTGCGGGCCGTGGAGCTGACCCTCCCGGACGAGCTGCTCGCCTCGCTCGACGAGATCTTCCCCGGCCCCGGGCCGAGCCCGGAGGCCTTCGCCTGGTGAACGGGCCGGGCGCCCGGTGGCCGGTTCCGGCACCACCGGGCGCCCCGGCCAGGCCCGCGGCCGTCGTCAGCGCAGGGCCGCCGCCACGATCACGACGACGAGCAGCACGGCGAGCAGACCGGACATGATCCGGTTACGGGTTTTGGGATCCACCCTCTGAGCGTAACCGGGGCCGATCCGAACGCTTCAGCGGGCCGGTGCCACGCGGACGCGGGGCGTCAGTGGCCCAGCGGCCAGGACCCCACCGTTTCGTACCGGGGAGGGGTGCCCGCCGCGCCGGGGACCGGGGGGTGGCTGCACACCAGGGCGAGGGCGCCGACCGTCCAGGCGGTGCCGGCGAAGTCCTTGAGGGCACTCGCGTACGGGCGGAGGTCCAGGCCGGGGACGCGGTTGCGGGCCAGGGTGAGATGGGGGGTGTACGGGCGGTGCTCGTCGTCCATGGCGAGGCCCGCCCGGCGGCCGGCCGCGGAGGCCGCGTCGGCCAGCATCCGCATGGCGGGCCGGTCGCCGTCGGCCCCGGCCCACACCACCCGGTCCGAGAAGCGGCCGCCGCCGGCGATCCGCAGCTCGTAGGGGGCGCGGCGGCGGGCGGCGCGCGCCAGCCGCTCGGACAGTTCCGGGACGGTCTCCTCGGGCACCTCACCGTAGAAGGCGAGGGTGAAGTGCCAGCTGTCCCGGCCGGTCCAGCGCAGCCGCCCGGCAGCCGGGAGCCGCTTCAACTGGGCGACTTCGGCGGCCAGTTGCTCGATCGCGGGCGCGGGCGGCAGCACGGCGGCGAAGAGTCTCATGCGGCCAGTGTGGCGCAGGCCGGCAGGCGCGGCGCCCCGGCCGCGCACGGCGGACCCGGCATGCGCCGGCCCGGCCCCCACCGCGGCCGGGCCGGGGTGCGGTGCGCTACACCGCCGGCGCCAGCTCCCGTTCCTCGGACGGCGCGCCGTCGGGGTCCCGGGGCACGAACGCGAGGTGCGGGTGGCCCCGCCGCAGGTCGATCTTGAGGCGCAGACCGCCCACCCGGGCGAGGATCAGGCCGATGACGGCGGCCGCCGCCAGGGAGACCACCCCGCCCGCCAGGAAGCCGATCCGCGGGCCGAAGCTGTCGGTGACCCAGCCGACCAGGGGTGCGCCGAGCGGGGTGCCGCCGACGAAGACCATCATGAACAGGCTCATCACCCGGCCGCGCATCAGCGGATCGGTGGCCATCTGGACGCTCGAATTGGCCGTGACGTTGATGGTCAGGCCGACCGTGCCGATCAGGACCAGCAGCCCGGCGAAGATCCAGAACGACGGGGCGAGCGCGGCCGCGATCTCCAGGACGCCGAAGAGCATCGCCGCCCCCACCAGCAGCCGCAGCCGGGAGTTCGCGCGCCGGGCCGCGAGCAGCGCGCCGATCAGCGAACCGGCCGCCATCAGCCCGTTGAACAGGGAGTACGTGCCCGCCCCCTGGTGGTAGACGTGGTGCACGAACGCGGTCAGCCAGATCGGGAAGTTGAAGCCGAAGGTCCCGATGAAGCCGACCAGGACGATCGGCCAGAGCAGCTCGGGGCGGCCCGAGACATACCGCAGGCCCTCCCGCAGCTGGCCCTTGCTGCGCGGGACCCGGGCGGCCTTGTGGAGTTCGGCGGTCCGCATCATCAGCAGGCCGGTGATCGGGGCGAGGAACGAGAGGCCGTTGAACAGGAAGGCCCAGCCGCTGCCGAAGGCGGTGATCAGGACACCGGCGACGGCGGGCCCGACCAGCCGGGCGGACTGGAAGTTGGCGGAGTTGAGGCTGACGGCGTTGCGCAGTTCGTCCTGGCCGACCATCTCGGAGACGAAGGCCTGCCGGGCGGGGTTGTCGAGGACGGTGACCAGGCCGAGGGCGAAGGCGGTCAGGTAGACGTGCCAGACCTGCACCTGTCCGCTCAGCGTGAGAGCGGCGAGCGCCAGGCCGGTCAGGCCCATGGCGGACTGGGTGAGGAGCAGCAGCTTGCGCTTGGCGAAGCGGTCGGCGATGACGCCGCCGTAGAGGCCGAAGAGCAGCATCGGCAGGAACTGCAGCGCGGTGGTGATACCGACCGCGGCGGAGGAGCCGGTGAGGCTGAGCACCAGCCAGTCCTGGGCGATGCGCTGCATCCAGGTGCCGGTGTTGGACACCATCTGGCCGGTCGCGAAGAGGCGGTAGTTGCGGATACGCAGTGAACTGAACGTGCCCTTGCGCGGTGTGGCGGCGGGGCCTGCGGCGACGCCCGGGGCGGTGCCCGGAGTGGTCGCGGTCGCGTCGTCGGAAACCGTGTCGTCGTGGGAGTTCGGTGCGGGGGCGGAGTGTGCTCCGGATCCCGTACTCAAAGTGGGTTCGCCTCCTCGGCCTCGGGGTCTACAGCTGTGCGAGCTTCTCCAGCACGGGCGCGGCGGCCCGCACCTTCGCCCACTCGTCCGCGTCCAGCCCGGAGGCCAGCTCGGCGAGCCAGGCGTTGCGCCTGCGGCGGCTCTCCTCAAGCATCGCCTCGGCCTGCTCGGTCTGCGTGACGACCTTCTGACGGCGGTCGTCGGGGTGGGGCTCCAGCCGGACCAGTCCCTTGGCCTCCAGCATGGCCACGATGCGGGTCATCGACGGCGGCTGCACATGCTCCTTGCGGGCCAGCTCCCCCGGGGTGGCGCTGCCGCAGCGGAAGAGGGTGCCGAGCACCGACATCTCGGTGGGGCTCAGCGACTCGTCGACCCGCTGGTGCTTGAGTCGGCGCGACAGGCGCATCACGGCGGACCGCAGCGCGTTCACCGCGGCCGCGTCGTCGGGGGGCACCTCCGGCCCGTCGGGCGGGAGGGGGGACAGTTCCGGCATGGTCTTTAGCATAACTCATTACCCTTTCTAAGGAAAGCCAGGGGCCGCCTTCCACCCCGCATCACCCATACGAGTGAGGACGCAGTCGAAAGTGACGCGCCTGACCGCGTACGGACGGGACCGTGTCCGGATGGGATCGCAAGTGCTCAGCCTGCGGGTGGACGGGGAACTGCTGGAGCGCGTCCGGCAGCACGCCGCAAAACGCGGAATGAGCGTCCAGGACTATGTCGTCCGGACGCTCATTCGCGAGGATTTCGACGAGCGGTTCCAGTCCTCCGTCGATGAGACGACGAGGCTGGGAACCCGCTGGCCGGCTACTTGATCCCGAGCACCTGCTCGATCGGGTCGAGCAGGAAGTACACCAGGAAGCAGACGCCCACGGCGTTCAGCAGCCAGGGCACCTCCTTGAGCCGGCCGGTCGTCGCGCGCAGCAGGATGAAGGCCAGCACGCCGAGGCCGATGCCGTTGGTGATGCTGTAGGTGAACGGCATCGAGACGATCGTCAGGAACGCCGGGATGCCGATGGTGAAGTCGCTCCAGTCGATGGCCTGCACGTTCGAGGCCATGATCAGGAAGCCGACGACCACCAGCGCGGGCGTCGCGGCCTGCGAGGGGACGACGGTCGCCAGCGGCGTGAAGATCAGCGCCAGCAGGAAGAGGCCACCGGTCATCAGGTTCGCCAGGCCGGTGCGGGCACCCTCGCCGACACCGGCGGTGGACTCCACGAAGCAGGTGTTGGCGGAGGCCGAGCCGAAGCCGCCGCCCGCGACCGCGATGCCGTCGACCATCAGGATGCGGCCCATGTTCGGCAGGTTGCCGGTCTCGTTGTCCAGCAGCCCGGCCTCCTCGCCGACGCCGATGATGGTGCCCATCGCGTCGAAGAAGCCGGAGAGCAGCACGGTGAAGACGAAGAGGCAGCCGGTCAGCAGGCCGACTTCCTTGAAGCCGCCGAAGAGGCTGATCTGACCGATCAGCCCGAAGTCCGGGGTGTCGATGATCTTCTCCGGGACGTTGGGCACCGCCAGGCCCCAGGCCGCGTCCGGGATGTCGAGGAGCGCATTGAGGACGATCGCGAGGACGGCCATCGAGACCATGCCGATCAGGATCGCGCCCCTGACCTTGCGCACGATCAGGACGAACATCAGGCCCAGCCCGATCACGAAGACCAGCACCGGCCAGCCCTTGAGCTGCCCGCCCTGCCCCAGGCCCATCGGGACGGTGGTGTGCGCGGCGTCCGGGTTACGGGTCACGAAGCCCGCGTCGACCAGGCCGATCAGCGAGATGAACAGGCCGATGCCGATGGCGATCGCCCGCCGCAGCCCGCCGGGGATCGCGTCCATCACCCGCTGCCGCAGCCCCGAGGCGACCAGGAGGATCAGCACCAGGCCCGCGAGCACGACCATGCCCATCGCGTCCGGCCAGCTCATCTTGGGGGCGAGCTGGAGCGCCACCACGGCGTTGATGCCGAGGCCGGCCGCGATGGCGATCGGCACATTGCCGATGAGGCCCATCAGGACCGTGGTCAGTCCGGCCATCAGCGCGGTGGCGGTGACCAGCTGGGCATTGTCGAGATGGTGTCCGTACTTATCGACACCGGCGCCGAGAATGATCGGGTTCAGCACGATGATGTAGGCCATCGCGAAGAACGTCGCCAGACCGCCGCGCAGTTCACGGCCGACCGTCGACCCCCGCTCGGAGATCTTGAAGAAGCGGTCCAGGCCATTCCTGGGAGGCTGCGGACCGGGGTTTTTGAGGGCGTCGACCGGCGTGGTGGCCGAGGGGGACATGCGGGGACCTCAGTCGGACGGGCCTGGGCAGGCGCGGGGGCCCGAGGGCCCGGAACATGAACAGAAGCGGAATCCACTGGATCAGGTGGGAGAAATCAACGAAACGATCCAGCCGCATCCAGAAAGGTTCAGTATGAATAAACAATGCGGTGATCGCTATCTCCGCGCGTAGACCCATGTGCCACATGACCCTGGGTGCACCGGCCCGTTCCGGCCGCGCCCCCGCGCGCGGTCACCGGCCGCCGCCCGCGGGGTCGTCCCCCGCCCCCCGTAAGCTGAGCACCATGTGGAAGAAGTCCGAACTGCGCGAGGCCCCGGCGCCCCTCGAAGGCCCCGTCGTCGGCACGATCACCGGCGGCACCGTCATCTGGTTCGTGCTCTTCCTCGGCCAGCTCCCGTTCTACGGCTGGTTCGCCGACAACGGCCACGCCTGGTGGGTGTGGACCTGCCTGGCCGGTGGCGGCCTGGGCCTGATCGGCATCTGGTACGTCCGCGCACGCGACGCCGCGCTCAAGCGCGCCGCGGCGGCCGACCGCTGCTGACACTCAGCCCCCGACGGCCGCCCGCCGGCGGGTGAAGCGCGCATTCCGCCCGTAACGTCGAGGGCATGACGGAGCGGGCGCGGGCCGACGCCGAGCACTCCGGGCCGGGCACCGAGCCCGCCCGCCGGGCCGCTCGGGAACCGGTCAGCCCCGGACTGACCGCCGCCGAGGTCGCGGAGCGGGTCGCCCGGGGCGAGGTCAACGACGTCCCCGTACGGTCCTCCCGCTCGGTCGCCGAGATCGTCCGGGCCAATGTCTTCACCCGCTTCAACGCCATCATCGGCGTGCTCTTCGTGATCATCCTGATCGTCGGCCCGATCCAGGACGGCCTGTTCGGGTTCGTGATCGTCGCCAACACCGGTATCGGCATCGTCCAGGAACTGCGCGCCAAGAGGACCCTGGACAACCTCGCGGTCATCGGCGAGGCCAAGCCGACCGTCCGGCGCGACGGGGTCACCGAGGAGATCCCCACCTCCGCGGTGGTGCTCGACGACGTCATCGAACTCGGGCCCGGTGACAAGGTCATCGTCGACGGCGAGGTGCTGGAGAGCGACAGTCTGGAGATCGACGAGTCGCTGCTGACCGGCGAGGCCGACCCGGTCCTCAAGAAGCCCGGCGACCCCGTGATGTCCGGCAGCTTCGTGGTCGCCGGCGGCGGCGCCTTCACCGCGACCAAGGTCGGCCGGCAGGCGTACGCGGCCCGGCTCGCCGAGGAGGCCAGCCGCTTCACCCTGGTCCACTCCGAACTCCGGTCCGGCATCAGCCAGATCCTCAAGTACGTGACCTGGATGATGATCCCGACCGCGATCGGCCTGATCCTCAGCCATCTGCTCACCCTCGGGCTGCCCGGCGACGCCGCCATCCGCCGCATGGTGGCAGGCATCGTGCCGATGATCCCGGAGGGCCTGGTGCTGCTCACCTCCGTCGCCTTCGCGATCGGCGTGATCCGGCTCGGCCACAAGCAGTGCCTGGTCCAGGAGCTGCCCGCGATCGAGGGCCTGGCCCGGGTCGATGTGGTCTGCCTCGACAAGACCGGCACCCTGACCGAGGGCGGCATGGACGTCAGCGGGCTGCGGACACTCGACGGCGACGAGGCGTACGTCCGGCAGGTCTTGGGCGCGCTCGGCGAGTCCGACCCACGGCCCAATGCCTCCCTCCGGGCGGTCATCGAGGCGTACCCGGCGGACGGCGGCTGGCGCTGCGTCCAGTCGCTGCCGTTCTCCTCCGCCCGGAAATACAGCGGCGCGTCCTTCAACGGCCCGGACGGCGAGAGCAGCACCTGGCTGCTCGGCGCCCCGGACGTGCTGCTGCCGCCCGGCGACCGGCAGCTCACCGAGGCCGACGCGCTCAACGCGCAGGGCCTCCGCGTCCTGCTGCTGGCCCGCGCCGCCCGGGAGCTGGACGACCCCGAGGTCACCCGGGGCGTACGGCCCACCGCGCTGGTCGTCCTGGAACAGCGGCTGCGCCCCGAAGCCCCCGACACCCTGCGCTACTTCGAGGAGCAGGGCGTCCGGGCCAAGGTGCTCTCCGGCGACAACGCGGTGTCGGTGGGCGCGGTGGCCGGCAGGCTGGGGCTGCCCGGCGCCGACTCCCCGGTGGACGCGCGCGCCCTGCCCGGCGAACGGGACGCGATGGCGGCCGAGATCGAGGCGGGCGCGGTCTTCGGCCGGGTCACCCCGCAGCAGAAGCGGGACATGGTCGCCGCGCTCCAGGCCCGCAGCCACACCGTCGCGATGACCGGCGACGGCGTCAACGACGTCCTGGCCCTCAAGGACGCCGACATCGGCGTGGCGATGGGCTCCGGCTCCGAGGCGACCCGCGCCGTCGCCCAGATCGTCCTGCTCAACAACAGCTTCGCGACGCTGCCGTCGGTCGTCGCCGAGGGCCGCCGGGTCATCGGCAACATCACCCGTGTCGCCACCCTCTTCCTCACCAAGACCGTCTACTCCGTCCTCCTCGCGATCCTGGTCGCCTGCTGGCAGATCCCCTACCCCTACCTCCCCCGGCACCTGACCCTGCTCTCCACCCTCACCATCGGCGTCCCCGCGTTCTTCCTCGCCCTGGCCCCCAACAAGGAACGCGCCCGCCCGCACTTCGTCCGCCGGGTGATGCGGTACGCGGTCCCGTCCGGTCTCATCGCGGGCGGCGCCGCCTTCGCCACCTACCTGCTCGCCCGCAGCTACTACACCGGCCCGGACGCCCTGCCCGCCGAGACCAGCGCCGCGACCCTGACCCTCTTCCTCACCGCCCTCTGGGTCCTGGCGATCATCGCCCGCCCCTACACCTGGTGGCGCATCGCCCTGGTCCTGGCCATGGGCCTGGCCTTCCTCATCGTCCTGATCACCCCCGCCCTCCAGACCTTCTTCGCCCTGCGGCTGGCCGGCACGACGATGCCCTGGGTGGCGGTGGCCATCGCGGCGGCGGCGTCCGTACTGCTGGAGATCGCCTGGCGCTGGGTGCAGCGCCGCTTCCCGGCTTGATTGCCTGGCCACGGCATCGCCGCGCCCCCCCGGACCCCGTATCGGCCCGGTCACAGAACCCGCGCCGCCATGGCGGCCCCCCGCACCTCCGCCTACTCTCCGCCCCATGACCTTCCTCAAGGCCGACCTCACCTACGAGGTACTGGCCCGCTCCCATCACTCCCACCACTACCACTCCGGCGGCAGCTCCTACGGCGGCAACGGCGCCATGGACTGGTGGGAGTGGCTGCTGCTGTCCGTCGGCGTGGTCGCGGTGATCTGGTCGCTGGTGAGGAAGTTCAGCGCGGACTGAGGGGGGCGCGCCTCGCGGTACCCGCCGCGCATCCCCTAGGGTCCATGTCCATGACATTGCATTCGGGGGCGTACGAACTTCTTGCCCGCTCGCATCACTACTCCGGCCACTCCAGCCACTACGACTCCTCCGACGTCTCGTTCGACGGAGCGTGGTGGATGATCCCGGTCGCCGCCGTGATCGCGGCCGTCTGGGTCTTCGCGAAGCGGCGCTTCCGCTCCCGTTGAGGCCTGGTCGGTCAAGCGGTCCGGGCAACGCGCCGCACGGCCCCCGTCGCACCCTCGCGGCGGGGGCCGTCCCGCATCAGTCGAACCACCGCGCCCGCGCCAGCTCCTCCCCCCGGTCCGGGTCCTCCAGCAGGGCCGCGACCTCGAAACGGCGGGGCCACTGGCCGGATGCCCAGGCCAGGCCCGCTGCCACGCCCTCCAGGGTGGCGGCGTGCAGGGCGCCGTCGGGGGTGTGGCGCCAGTCGAGTTCGGCGGTGGTGTCGGGGGCGGTGCCGACGAGGAGTTCCTCGTGTTCCAGGTAGGAGGCGGGGGTGGCGGGGCCGAGGAGGACGCGGACGGCGTCGGGGACCTCGTGGCGTACTCCCTCGGAGCGGACCTCGGCGGTGATCACCTCGCTCAGGCTCCGTACTTGCAGCAGCTCCGCCAGGGCCGCGGCGCGGGCCGGGCGTACCGGGAGGAGGGCGCGGCCGGCCGCCAGGGGCACCAGGTCCGGGGCGTCGGCGACCACGGCGTCGGCCGCGTCGACCACCCGGACCTGCTGGTCGAGCACGGTGCGCAGCTCGTCGGGCAGGGTCACCTGGTCGGGGTCGAGGTCCGCCAGCAGGCCGTGCAGCGCGTGCAGTTGGGCGGCGCCGACGGGCAGGTCCGGGTCGGCGAGCCGGGCCAGCAGTTCCGCCGCGCCGCCCGGCTCGTCGAGGAGGGCGGCGACGGAGGTGCGGACGCCGAGGGCCCGCAGCACCTGGGCATCGACGTCGCCCGCGTCGGCCGGCTCGTACAGCCCGGCCAGCAGCGGATCGCCGCCGGCCGACCGCAGACCGGCGGGCCGGCGGCCGTCCAGTACGGGGTGCCCGCGCAGCCACCAGGCCGTGTAGGGGCGGACGGATTCGGTGGTGCCGTCGGGGAGCAGGACCCGTACGGGCGCGGTCAGCGCGTCGCGCAGCGGCGGCTGGGACAGCATCGCCAGCACCTGCGGCCAGGCCTCGTCGTCGACCAGGTCGAGGTCGCGGACCGCGACGAGTTCGGTCACCACCGGCGGGACGGGGGTCTCCGGCAGCGCGTCGAGGATGTCCTCGCACCAGACGTCCACCGCGTCCAGCAGTCCGACGTCGTCCGGCTCGGCGAAGTCGCCCTCCCGGGGCTCCATTTCGTCCGGGTCGAGCACCACATCGGTGGCCCGGACCAGCGCGAAGGCGGCCAGCACGCCCACCGCCGTCAGCGGCTGCTCGCCCCAGCGCTCGGCCAACTCCGCATCGCAGGCGGCGATTTCGCCCTCCCGGATGACGCGCTCGAAGGCGCTGCCCGGGAACACCAGCTCGCCCGCCGGTGCCATCTCGCCGTCCTCGTCGGGCAGCGCGAGCGCCCCGAGCCAGGGCTCGTCGCCCGGCGCGAGGTTGGCGTCCCGGACCAGGCCGAGCACCGTCTCCGCCAGCTCCTCCGCGCCCAGCGGGGCGCCCGGCCCGCCTCCCAGGTCGTCGGCGAAGACGTCGTACGCGTCCTCGTCGGCCTCCAGTGAGTTCGCCACCGCCGCCCGCACCTGCGGCGTGGTCAGGACCGCGCGCGGAGCGGCAGGAGTGGCGCCCAGCTTCTCCAGGAGCGGGTGCACCGCGTCGGGGTGGGCGACCTTCAGACCGAGCCGGGCGAGCGTACGGTGGCGTGCCGCGGCGTCCTCGTCGGAGCCGCCGCCGGGCAGCGGCAGCAGCACCTGGCGCGGCCCGATCGTGGTCCGTACGCCGCCCTGCGCCCCGCCGGGGCCCTGGCCCGCCGTGCCCGCGAGCGGTACCGGCAGCCCGCTGAGGCGGTCCGGGTCGGTGCCGGCCAACGCGTCATAGAGGCGCCACCACCAGCCGGGCGAGCGTTCGACGCCCGCCAGCCGGTCGATCATCTCGCCGAGCGGCACCCGGGCCACGCCCAGCGCCCGCAGCTCCGGCCGGCGTTCGAGCCCGGCCGGCAGCAGGCTGGGGAACAGCTCGGCCAGCACACCCACGGCCGCCGCGCCCGCGCCCTCCACCAACTCGGCGTCCACCGGGCGCAGGACGTAGCGGTCCACACCGCTGTCGTCCGCGCCCCACACATCGGCCGCCGGCGCCTCGGGCTCGGCCGGCCGCTCGCCGCGCGGCGCGCCCGCGCTCGGCAGGAACCGCACCCGCGGCAGCAGCTCCAGCACCTGCCGTCGCAGCTCACCGTCCAGACCGCCCTTGCCCAGCGGGCCCGGCACCAGGTCGAGGGTGCCGACGGACACCGGCTGCCAGTCGCGCAGCAGCGCGGCATACGTCGCCGCCACCCGCTCCACCAGGAAGTCCGTCAGTGCGCACGGCGCGACGTGCCGGCGGGTCGGCTCCAGCGGGAACGACGCGATCAGCAGCGCGGGCAGCCCCAGCGGCTCGTCGGTCGGCGTCGGGGCGTGCACCACCGCGGCGGTCCCGGGCCGCACCGGTGCGCCCTCGCCGTCCACGGGCACCGCCCAGGTCACCGACCACACCGGTCGCAGCCGCTCCTCGACCGGCCGGTCCGCCAGCAGCGCCGGGTCCAGCGGCCCGCCGTCGCCGGCCACCCGCCACCGGGTGGCGCCCCGCTCACTGTCCTCGATCAGGACGTACGGGCCGTCCTGGCTGCGCCGCAACTCCCGTACGCCCTCCGGGGTCTCGACCACGACCTCGGCCAGCCCCGGCAGGGTCAGCAGCAGCGCCGCGTCGATCCCGGTCAGCAGCCGCTCGGCGAGATCCTGCGCCGCGACGTCCCGCAGCGGCAGCACGACGGCGGTGTCATACCCCTCGGGCGCGCCGCCCTCCGCGGGCAGCGGCAGCCGCAGCAGCGGGACATGGCCGTCGCGGCGGCGCAACTCACCGCCCAGACCGGGGCTGTGCGCCGCCACCTCCTCGGCCATCGCCCGCGCCTCGGCCAGCGACCAGCGGACGCCGCCGGTCCGGCCCACCAGGGCGGGCTCGTCACTCACCGACAGCACCGCGGCGAAGCCCACACCGAACCGGCCGACCGCACCGGCCGCCACGCTCGCCTCCCGCTTCGCGGAGGCCCGCAGCGTCGACAGCGACTCCACGCCGGTGGCGTCCAGCGGAGCACCCGTGTTGGACGCGACGAGTACGGCGGGCGCGTCGCCGTCGGCCGCGTGCAGGGTCAGCCGGAGCCGGCCGGGGACGCCGGCGCGGGCCGCCGCGTCCGCCGCGTTCTGCGCCAGCTCCACAGCGAGCCGGTCGCGGTAGCCGCCGAGCGCGAGGTCCTCCTCGGCGTTGGCGTCCTCCCGGAACCGGGCCGGCGAGGCGGCCCAGGCATCCAGCACTCCACGCCGCAGTCGCGCCGTCCCGAACGGGTCTCCGGCTGCGCCTCGCACCCACGACGTAGCTGTCACTGTCCGTCTCCCTTAAGCGTGTGTCGGTGGGCCCGACGGTATCGCCCCACGTTGTCGGGTGCGGCGCCGTGCCCCCGCCTGTGGATTCTTTTCCCGCCTGCCGGCGGGGGGTGCCTCTATGTCTTTCGTCAAGCGAGGCGTGGGGTTCGGGGTTCGTAGAAGGTGCTGTCGCGGAGCATCGCGAAGAGCACGTTGATC